>NZ_JABMCN010000086.1 GCF_013179515.1 Pseudomonas sp. CM27 | reverse complement strand
CGCGTGCCCGCGACGCGGTACCTCAGGTGAAAATAGACGACTTCAACCAGCAGGTGGGCTGGATCACCCAGGTGCTGGGCTGACTCACTGCTGCGAGCAGTTGCCCATCTCGCGGTAGTCGATTTCGCGCTTCTGGCCCTGATGGTCGACATACACCATGTGAGCGGTGCCAACCTGGCAATCGGCGGCGTTGCTGGCAGGGGTGATGGAGATGACCTTCGCCACATCCAGCGGCATGCCGTATTCGTAACTGCTGCTGACCGGCTGGTTTTTGCCCGTGTCGGCGAAGGCACCGAACGAGGCCAGGGCAGCGGCGACTGCAAGCACAGCGATCGAACGTTTCATGGCAAGCTCCTTTTTCAATGTATGACTAATGATGTATTCAAAGGTCTCACACAATAAATGGGCCAAGCCGTGATAGATTCCTGCCTTTAACGTAAGAATAAGACCAACAAGGAGCACCCCTTTCATGGACATGCTGCATGCCATGCGTACCTTCGCCCGTGTGGTTGAATGTGGCAGCTTCGCTGCGGCCGCCAATGCCCTGGACATTTCCGCCGCGCAGGTTTCGCGCATCGTCGCCGAACTGGAAAACCAGCTGCAGACCCGCCTGCTGCACCGCACCACCCGGCGCCTGCGCATGAGCGAGGCAGGCGAGCGCTTTCTTGAGCGGGCGCGGCAGATCATGCTGCTGACCGAGGAAGCGGTGGGTGAAGCCCGTGGCGCGCACCTCACGCCACGTGGGCGCCTGCGGCTGCATTGCCCGCACGGGCTGGGCCTGCTGCTGATGCCGCTGGTGGCCGGTTACAATGCGCTGTGCCCGGAGGTGGTGATCGAATTGACCCTGTCCCAACGCAACCCCGACCCGTTGGCCGAGGGGCATGACGTGGTGATCACGGTTGACGGGGCGCTGCCGGACTCGCAGCTGATCGCCGTGCCGCTGGGCAACATCTTCAGCATCCCTTGCGCGGCCCCCGCGTACCTGGAGGCCCATGGCGTACCGGAGCGCCCCGAAGACTTGCACAGCCATCGCTGCCTGCGCATGGCCTACCCGATGTACGAGGGCGACTGGGTGTTCCCGCAAGGGGTTGACCAGTGTGTGATTGCGCCGAACGACAGTTTTTCCACCAACGTCGCCGACGCCATGCTGGTGGCCAGCGAACTGGGCATGGGCATTGGCTTGCTGCCGTTCTATACCGCCAGCCAGTCGATCGGGGAGGGGCGCCTGTGCCGGCTGCTGGCGCCGTACCGCCTGCGTGAGAGTGCGCTGTACGCGATGTACCCGTCACGGCATTACCTGGATGCCAAGGTACGGACCTGGATCGACTATCTGAAGGAACAGCTGCCGGCGTTGTTCGAGGGGCATGCGAAGGTGGTGGATGATTCTCGCTATTGGCGTTGAGCACCAACCCCCAGGGTTGCGCCGGCCTGTGTAGGAGCGGCCTTGTGTCGCGAAAGGGCTGCGCAGCAGCCCCAGGATTTCGGCGCAGATGCACAAATTTCCGGGGCTGCTTCGCAGCCCTTTCGCGACACAAGGCCGCTCCTACAGGGACGGCGCAAGTCTTTCAGAGCGGGTAGTGCTTCAGCTCTCGCGCAATCAGCATCCGCTGGATCTCGCTCGACCCTTCATAGATCTGCGTAATCCGCGCATCGCGGTAATAGCGCTCTACCGGGTAGTCCTCCAGGTAGCCATAGCCGCCATGCACCTGGATCGCCATCGAGCACACCCGTTCGGCCATTTCCGAGGCAAACAGCTTGGCCTGTGAGGCTTCCGACAGGCACGGCTTGCCGGCGCTGCGCAGGCGTGCGGCATGCAGGATCAGCAAGCGCGCGGCATTCACCTGCACCTGCATATCGGCCAGCAGGTTGGCGATGCTCTGGTGTTCGTTGATCGGCTTGCCGAACTGCACACGATCACGCGAGTACACCAGCGCCGCCTCGAATGCAGCGCGGGCAATACCCAGTGCCTGGGCAGCAATGCCGATGCGGCCGCCTTCAAGGTTGGACAGGGCGATGGCCAGGCCTTTGCCACGCTCACCGAGGATATTGGCAGCCGGGATGCGGCAGTTGTCGAAGGTGACCGCGCAGGTGTCGGAGGCGCGGATGCCCATCTTGTGCTCGCTGCGGTCAACCTTGAAACCCGGGTTGTCGGTAGGCACCAGGAACGCCGACAGGCCCTTTTTGCCCAGCTCCGGGTCGGTCACGGCAAACACGATGGCCAGCCCTGCGCGGCGGGCGTTGCTGACGAACTGCTTGGCGCCGTTTATCACCCACTGGCCATCCACCAGCTCGGCGCGGGTACGCAGGTTGTGCGCCTCGGACCCGGCCTGTGGCTCGGTCAGGCAGAAGCAGCCGATCACCTCGCCCGTAGCCAGGCGTGGCAGCCACTGCTGTTGCTGTTCGGCTGTACCGTAGGCCAGCAGCGGGCCGCAGCCCACCGAGTTGTGGATGCTCATCATCGCCCCGGTGGCGCCGCAGCCGGCGGCGATTTCTTCCACGGCCAGCGCGTAGGCGACATAGTCGGTGTAGCTGCCGCCGAAGTCTTCCGGTACCACCATGCCCAGCAGGCCCAGTTCGCCCATCTTGCGCACCACGCCATCATCGATCCAGCCGGCCTTTTCCCAGGCCTGGGCATACGGGGCGATCTCGCCACGGGCAAAGTCCCGGGCCATGTCGCGGATCATGATCTGTTCTTCGCTCAGTTCCAGGTCTTGCATCTGTGTACTCCCGGGCTCACAGGCCTTCGAAGAATTGGTCGACCCGCTGGCGTTGCAGCGCGGCCAGGGTCGGCGGGTTCCAGCGCGGTTGTTTGTCCTTGTCGATGATCAACGCACGTACGCCTTCGATGATATCGCCGTGCCGGAACCACTGGCGGTCCAGGTGCAGCTCCATGGCAAAGCAGTCTTCCAGGTTCAGGTGGCGGCCACGGCGCAACATCTCCAGGGTAACCGCCATGGCCAGGGGCGAGCGGATTTCCAGCTGGTCGGCGGTGGCCAGGGCCCATTGGTGGCTGTCGTCGACGCTGACTGCGCGCAGTTGCTCGACGATGGCGGGCATGTCGGGCAGGGCGAAGAAGTGGTCGATGACCGTGCGCAGCTTTTCCAGCGGCGCATCGCCGAGCACCTGGGTGCCGAGCGTGGCCAGCAGGTTCTGCAGGTCCTTGAGCGGCTGGTCGCTGAACTGCAACTGGTCCAGCCCTTGGTCGAGGGCCGCCAGCTGGTCGCTGGCCAGGTACCAGTCGGCCAGGCCGCAGTACAGTGCGTCGGCCGCCTGGATCTGGTTGCCGCTCACGCCCAGGTAGATGCCCAGTTCACCGGGAATGCGCGACAGGAAATAGCTGCCGCCGACGTCGGGGAAGTAGCCGATCCCAACTTCGGGCATGCCCAGGCGGCTGCGCTCGGTGACCACGCGCAGGTCGCAGCCCTGGGCCAGGCCCATGCCGCCACCCAAAGTAAAGCCGTCCATCAGCACCAGCACCGGTTTGCGGTAGTGGTGGATGAGCAGGTCGAGGGCGTATTCCTCGACGAAAAAGTCTTGGTGCAGCGTGTCGTCGGCTTTGAAGCTGTCGTACAGCGAGCGGATATCGCCACCTGCACAGAACCCTTTGGGGCCCTCGCCACGCAGTACCACAGCGTGTACTTGCGGGTCTTCCGCCCAGCGGTCCAGCTGTTGGCGCAGGCTGCGTACCATGTCCAGGGTCAGGGCATTGAGGCCGGCGGGGCGGTTCAGGGTCAGGTGGCCGACCTGATTGCGGACTTCGGCCAGCACGTGGTCGGTCGGAGTAATAGCGTGCGCAGTCATTGCGTTCTCCCTGCTTTGTTATTGATTTTCCAAGTGAAGTCTGGAGTTCGCTGGAGGATCTGCGGATCCTTGCATGCGAATTTGCCTTGCACAATCGACAAATCTGCAGGGCGAACCTGCATTTCTGCCATGGCTGGGGATGTTGCCACTCTAACAAGGTTTCAGGGCGATAGGGCCAGCCGCACCCATGCATCCCTTTGTTCATTAACCTGACCGTAACGATCTGCCACCGAGCTTGATTGATCCCCCAACCCCCCAGGCCTAAGTTGACCCCACGACAGCGAACCCGTGGAGTCACCATGACAACAACACAGAATCCACCGCCGCAATGGTCGCGACGGCGTGCCGAAAAGCAGCGCCGCCTCGACCGGGTCCGCCACCTCGCCGACGGCGTGGTGCTGCCCACCGAGCGTATCGTCGAAGCCCTGGAGCTGTTGCTCGCCCCCGGCGACCGGGTGGTGCTCGAAGGCAACAACCAGAAGCAGGCCGACTTCCTTTCGCGCTCGCTGGCCAAGGCCGACCCTGCGCGCCTGCACGACCTGCACATGATCATGCCCAGCGTCAGCCGTGCCGAGCACCTGGACCTGTTCGAACGCGGCATTGCGCGCAAGCTCGATTTCTCCTTCGCCGGCCCGCAAAGCCTGCGCATCGGCCAGCTGCTGGAGGATGGCCTGCTCGAAGTCGGCGCCATTCACACCTACATAGAGCTGTACTCGCGGCTGCTGGTCGACCTGATCCCCAACGTGACCCTGGTGGCAGGCTTCATGGCTGATCGCGACGGCAACCTGTACACCGGCCCCAGCACAGAGGACACCCCGGCACTGGTGGAGCCAGCCGCCTTCAGCGACGGCATCGTCATCGCCCAGGTCAACCAGTTGGTGGACCGTGTAGACGACCTGCCACGGGTTGATATCCCGGCCTCCTGGGTCGATTTCGTGGTGGTCGCCGACCAGCCCTTCTATATAGAACCGCTGTTCACCCGCGACCCGCGCCATATCAAGCCGGTGCATGTGCTGATGGCGATGATGGCCATACGCGGTATCTACGAAAGGCACCAGGTGCAGTCGCTCAACCACGGCATTGGCTTCAACACCGCAGCCATCGAGCTGATCCTGCCCACCTATGGCGAGTCGCTGGGCCTGAAGGGCAAGATCTGCCGCAACTGGACACTCAACCCGCACCCCACACTGATCCCGGCCATCGAGACCGGTTGGGTGCAGAGCGTGCACTGCTTCGGTACCGAGCTGGGCATGGAGGACTACATCGCCCAGCGCCCCGACGTGTTCTTCACTGGCCGCGATGGTTCGCTGCGCTCCAACCGCATGATGTGCCAGCTGGCCGGGCAATACGCCGTCGACCTGTTCATTGGCGCCACCCTGCAGGTGGACGGCGATGGCCATTCCTCGACCGTGACCCGCGGCCGCCTGGCCGGTTTCGGCGGCGCGCCGAACATGGGCCACGACCCCCGTGGCCGGCGCCATGCCACCCCGGCCTGGCTCGACATGACCGTGCCGGACACTCTGCTCGAACGCGGCCGCAAGCTGGTGGTGCAGATGGTCGAGACCTACCAGGAAGGCGGCAAGCCCACCTTTGTGGAAACCCTCGATGCCGTGGAAGTAGCCAAGAAGGCCGGCATGCCGCTGGCACCGGTGATGATCTACGGCGACGACGTCACCCACCTGTTGACCGAGGAGGGCATCGCCTACCTGTACAAGGCCCGCAGCCTGGAAGAGCGCCAGCAGATGATCGCCGCCGTCGCCGGGGTTACTGCGATAGGCCTGCGGCATGACCCGAAGGATACCCAGCGCATGCGCCAGCAGGGCCTGATTGCCTTGCCCGAAGACCTCGGCATCCGCCGCACCGACGCCAGCCGCGAGCTGCTGGCCGCGCGCAGCATCGCCGACTTGGTCGATTGGTCTGGCGGCCTCTACAACCCGCCTGCGCGGTTCAGGAGCTGGTAATGAAAGCACTCGACTTGCAACCGCATGGGCCTCTTCGCGGGCACACCGGCTCCCACATGTTCATCTCTTCACTTCAATCCGGCACCGTCCCTGTGGGAGCGGGTTTACCCGCGAAGAGGCCGGCCCAGGCAATCGAAATTCCCTTGGCCGACCACTTGGCCGACCTGGCGGTTGAGGCCCTGATCGACGAAGCCGACCTGTCACCCAAACCCGGCCTGGTAGACCGCCGCAGCAACGGCGCCCATACCGATATGACCCTGGCCCTGATGCACGCCTCGGCCCTGGCCCTGTGGCCCTGCCTGCGCAACATGGCTGAAGCCGCCCAAACCATCGGCACGATCAGCCAACCGCTACGTGCCTCTCTGGGCAAGCTCGGCCGCGATGGCGAAGCCGCGATGCTGGCCGCCACCCACGGCGTCAACACCCATCGCGGCGCGATCTGGGCCCTGGGCCTGCTGGTAGCCGCCAAGGCCCTCGACCCCGATGCCGACGCCAGCACCCTGGCCGCCCGCGCCGGGCGCATCGCCCTGCTCGACGACCCGGCCATGCCGCCACAGCAAAGCCACGGCCTGCAGGTGCGCCAGCGCTACGGCACCAGCGGCGCTCGCGAACAGGCACAGCAAGGCTTCCCCGCCGTCATCCGCCACGGGCTGCCGCAACTGCAGCGCAGCCGCGCCGCCGGCGCCAGCGAGCCTCACGCCCGTCTTGACGCGCTGCTGGCAATCATGGCGGTGCTCAGCGACACCTGCGTGCTCTGGCGCAGCGGCCCGGCCGGGCTGGCAGCCGTCCAGCAAGGCGCGCTGGCAGTTCTGGGCGCAGGCGGCAGCGCCACGCTGGCCGGGCGCCGGCAGCTGCGCGAACTCGACCAGCAACTGCTGCACCTGAACGCCTCACCGGGCGGCGCTGCCGATCTGCTCGCCGCCTGCCTGTTCCTCGACAAAGCCGGGAGCCTGTGACATGGAAACCCTGAACTTTCAATTCCCCGCTGCGCAACCTGGGCGTGGCCGCACGCTGGTGGGCTGCGTCAGCTCCGGGGACCTCGAAGTGCTGATCGAACCCGGCACCGCCGGCAGCCTGCAGATCCAGGTGATGACTTCGGTAAACGGCAGCGCTGCGCGCTGGCAGCAACTGTTCCAGCGCTTGTTCGAGGACCGCGCCTGGCCGGCGGTGAATATCGATATCCACGATTTTGGCGCCACCCCCGGCGTGGTGCGCCTGCGCCTGGAGCAAGGCTTCGAGGAGATTGCCCATGACTGATACCGAACGTTTGCTGCACAGCCGCAGCTTTGTCGAGCTAGGTGCCCGGCAACGGGCCCGCGCACTGCTCGACGCGGGCAGCTTCCGCGAACTGCTGGGCCCTTTCGACCGGCTGATGTCGCCGTGGTTGCCGCGCCAGGGCATCGTGCCGCAGGCCGACGATGGCGTGATCATTGCCAAGGGCCTGCTGAACGGGCGCAACGCGGTGGTCGCCGCCATTGAAGGCGGCTTTCAGGGTGGCAGCATGGGCGAGGTGGGCGGTGCCAAGATTGCCGGTGCGCTGGAACTGGCCATCGAAGACAACCGCAACGGCGTCCCTACCTGTGCGGTGCTGCTGCTGGAGACCGGCGGGGTGCGTCTGCAGGAAGCCAACCTGGGCCTGGCGGCGATTGCCGAGATCCAGGCAGCCATCGTCGAACTGCGTAACTGGCAGCCGGTGATCGGCCTGATCGCAGGTTCGGTCGGCTGCTTCGGCGGCATGTCCATTGCTGCGGGCCTGTGCAGCCATCTGCTGGTTACCCGCGAAGCGCGCCTGGGCCTCAACGGCCCGCAGGTGATCGAGCAGGAGGCGGGCATCGGCGAGTACGACGCCAAGGACCGCCCCTTCATCTGGAGCCTGAGCGGTGGCGAGCAGCGCCATGCCAGCGGGTTGGTGGATGGGTACGTGGCGGATGATATCCAGGCGGTGCGCGAACAGTTGTTGCAGTTACTTGACGCACCTTCCAGCGACCGCGCCAGCCAGTACGCCTGGTTCCTCGAACGCCTGGCCGGGCTGGGCGATAACTGCCCGCAACTGGATGCCGCGACCGTACGTCAACTTTACCAAGGAGAAGCCCGATGAACCGTGCACTGAACTGGCTGCCGGGCCTTGCCGGCGGGCAAGCCTTGCCGGGCTATCCCGCGTCGTTGCGGGTTATCGAGGGTGAGCTCGACAACCGCCCGGCGCGCTTCATCGCCGTGGTGCCCGATGCAGCAAACCCGTTCCCCCGCGCGCGCTCGGGCGAGGTCGGCGTGCTGGAAGGCTGGGGCCTGGCCAAAGCCGTGAGCGAGGCGGTAGAGGCGGACCGAAACGGCCAGAAGCGTGCCATCGTTGCGGTCATCGATGTGCCCAGCCAGGCCTATGGTCGTCGCGAAGAGGCGCTGGGCATCCATCAGGCGCTGGCCGGTGCAGTGCAGGCATACGCTCGGGCGCGGTTGGCCGGGCATCCGGTGATCGGCCTGCTGGTCGGCAAGGCCATGTCCGGTGCCTTCCTGGCCCACGGCTACCAGGCCCAGCGCCTGATTGCCCTGGACGATGCCGGGGTGATGGTACATGCCATGGGCAAGGCGGCAGCGGCGCGCATTACCTTGCGCAGCGTCGAGCAACTGGAGGCCCTGGCGGCCGAGGTACCGCCCATGGCGTACGACCTGGCCAGCTACGCGTCGCTGGGCTTGCTGTGGCGCCGCCTGACGGTGGAGAACGCTGAGGCGCCGAGCAGCGCCGATATCACTCAGGTGCGCGCCTGCCTGGCCGAAGCGGTGCGCGACATCGGCAGCTCGACCGACCTGTCGTCGCGGCTGGCCGGTGAAAACCGTAGCGCCTCGCGGCAAGTGCGCGAACAGCTGCGCCGCCAGTGGCAGGGGGCGTGAAATGAACACACCACGGCCGCACGACCTGCTTTGGGGTATGCCTGTGTCGGCGCTGCCCGATGATGCACCGCAGTGGGCCCAGGATGTGCTGGCCAGCGCTCAGCCGGTAGTGGTGCGTCGTGCCAGCTGTGGGATCGGCTGGGTGGCGGTGGGGTTGCGTGGCCAGGGTAGGGTGCAGCGCTTGGGCGCCCTGATGCGGCTGGCCGACATCCAGCGCCAGCTAGGCCCGGAAACGCTCCGCTGGCAGGTGGCAAGCCCGTGGCCTGCGTTGCGTGCTCTGGCTTCGGTCGCACCGGTACTGGAAACCACTGGGCTGGCCTGGGGGCCGACCGGTGGGGCCGGGTATCAGATCGCCACGGGCAGTGAGGTGCTGCACGCCGACAGTGACCTGGACCTGGTGTTGCGCACGCCACAGCCTCTGGCCCGCGAGCAGGCGCGGGACTTGCTGGATATTCTCGACTGCGCGCCTTGTCGTATCGACGTGCAACTGGAGACCCCGGCCGGGGCCATCGCCTTGCGTGAGTGGGCCGGGTTTTCCCGGCGCGTGCTGCTCAAGTCGGCAAGTGGTCCGCTGCTGGTCAGCGACCCATGGGCAGCACTGGAGCATGCCGCATGAGCAGCCTGTTCGCGTTCCCCGGCCAGGGCGCCCAGCAAGCGGGCATGCTGCAGCACCTGCCTGAGGGCGCCGGGCAACTGCTGGAGGAGGCCAGCGACACCCTCGCTCAGCCCGCGCTGGCGCTGGACAGTCAGCCCGCGCTGCAATCTACCCGTGCCGTGCAGCTGTGCCTGCTGCTGAGCGGCGTGGCCTGGGCGCGCTGGCTGATGCAACGCAGCCCTGCGCCGGATTACGTGGCGGGGTTGTCGATTGGTGCCTACCCGGCAGCGGTTGTCGCCGGCGCACTGGGTTTCGCCGATGCGGTCCGGCTGGTTGCCCTGCGCGGGGAGCTGATGCAGCGCGCCTACCCGCAAGGTTACGGCATGACCGCACTCAGCGGCCTGGACCTGGCCAGTGTCGAGCATCTGCTGGGCGAGGTGGGTGGCGAGGTGTATGTGGCCAACCTCAACAGTGAAAACCAGATTGTCATTGCCGGTAGCGATACGGCGATGGCGGCGGTCGCGGCCCTGGCGCGCAGCCTGGGCCGGGGCGTGGCTCGCCGGCTGGCGGTGAGCGTGCCGTCGCATTGCCCGCTGCTGGACGGCCCGGCAGCGGAGTTGGCCAATGCGTTCGCCACGGTCGAACTGCAACGGCCCCGTATCACTTACCTCAGTGGCAGCAGCGCGCGGCCGGTTTTCGACCCGCAGCGCCTGCGCGATGACCTGGCCGGCAACATGGCGCGGCTGGTCGACTGGCGTGCCATGGTGCGCAACGCCTATGAACGCGGCGTGCGTCTGCACCTGGAAATGCCGCCTGGCAGCGTGCTCAGCGGGTTGGCACGGTCGGTGTTCGAACAGGGCAGGGTGGTGGCGGTGGACGGTACCCGTTGGGACACCCTGGATGCGCTGCTGCGCCAGGAGGTGGCCGACCGGCGATGATGGCTGGTATCGCGATGGATGGCACGGGCTGCGCCCGTGTTCGCGGGTAAACCCTGCTCCCACATGCAGTGCACATGCCTTGAATGCTGTGAAATTACTGTGGGAGCGGCGGTGCGGCGATCCGATTTACCCGCGAAGAAGCCAACGCGGTGCCTGCAGGTTTACTGAAGGCGAAGAACAACAACAAGCAACTTCGACACTACCTGAGGGTAACAATAATGATCATCTATGGTGTGGCACTGCTGGCGGTCTGCACACTTGCCGGCGTCATCGTCGGCGACTTCCTGGGCGTGCTGCTGGGCGTCAAATCCAACGTCGGCGGGGTCGGCATCGCCATGATCCTGCTGATTTGCGCACGGCTGTACATGCACCGCAACGGCGGCATGAGCAAGGAATGCGAATTCGGCGTGGGCTTCTGGGGCGCCATGTACATCCCGGTGGTGGTGGCCATGGCTGCCCAGCAGAACGTGGTCACCGCCTTGCATGGCGGGCCGGTGGCGCTGCTGGCCGCCATTGGGGCGGTGCTGGTGTGCGGTGCGACCATCGCGCTGATCAGCCGCAGCCATCGCGGCGAGCCCTTGCCTGCCCTTGAACCCACCCCCGAAGCCAATGTGCAGGCTGCCCCTGCAGGAGGTCGTTGAACATGTGGCCACTTATTGACAATGCCCTGGAACACAACGGCCTGATCACTGCTTTTGCGGTGGTGGGCGCCATCATGTGGCTTTCGGTTCTGATGTCGAAATACCTGACCTTCGGCCGTGTGCACGGCTCGGCCATCGCCATTGTCATCGGCCTGGTGCTGGCCTGGGTCGGCGGTACTCTGACCGGTGGCCAGAAAGGCCTGGCCGACATGGCGCTGTTCTCCGGTATCGGTTTGATGGGCGGGGCCATGCTGCGTGACTTTGCCATCGTCGCCACGGCCTTCGAAGTACAGGCCACCGAGGCGCGCAAGGCCGGGATGATCGGTGCGCTGGCGCTGCTGCTGGGCACCGTGCTGCCATTCATTGTCGGCGCGGCGGTGGCCTATGCCTTCGGCTATCGCGATGCGGTGAGCATGACCACCATTGGCGCGGGTGCGGTGACTTACATCGTCGGGCCCGTGACCGGGGCTGCGCTGGGTGCGAGCTCGGACGTGATGGCCTTGTCGATTGCCACCGGGCTGATCAAGGCGATTCTGGTGATGGTGTTTACCCCTGTGTCTGCGCGGTTACTGGCGCTGGACAACCCGCGGTCGGCGATGGTGTTCGGCGGGCTGGCGGGGACCGTATCGGGGGTGACGGCCGGGTTGGCGGCGACGGATCGGCGGCTGGTGCCGTATGGGGCGTTGACGGCTACCTTCCATACCGGGTTGGGTTGCCTGATGGGGCCGTCGATACTGTACTTCTGTGTGCGGGGGTTGGTGGGTTGAGGCGAGCGCAGGCCGTGTGCGAGCTGTGATGAGTCGCGCAGGGTCTGAAATAGGTCATAACCTTGAGGTGAGCAGGATTGCGATAACAAAGCGCAGGAATCACAGCCTGTTATTTATGCCAGTTCAAGCATTGCTCCGGCTGTGAAAGACTTGGCCGATCAGCAGGTGTGGCTCGTGCGCTTTCTAAGAGGTTCGCTGACATGACAGTCCGTATGAACGCTTTTTATCAAGGCGGGCTAATATCCGCGATTGTTGACCCACAAGGTACATGGAGAAGGTTAGGGTGGTCCGGCAAGACACCGCTGTCCGAATATCGTGGCGAGCGAAATGGGCTTGTTAGTCTCATGGTAGCTTCAGACCATGCAGGTTCGGTCTTGTCAAGTGGCGTTGCGCGTTCACCACGCAGTATCAGCTATAGTCCTTATGGATTCAGTCACTCGGGAGGGAAGGACCAGCCATCGCTGAAATTCAACGCAGCGTACATTGAACCCATGGGTTTGTATTTGTTAGGCAACGGCGTGCGAGCTTATAGTCCTCAGCTGATGCGCTTTTGCTCTGCTGATGCACTAAGCCCCTTTCATCGGGGCGGGTTGAACGCATATGCGTACTGCCTTGGGGATCCGGTGAATCGTAATGATCCATCAGGCAGGACGGCCAAGCTCATAAAATGGTTTGGGCGGAAGTTTGCATTCATCGCTCCGAAGTACACAAAGGCCAAAAGTCAGATCATGCAGAAAGCCAATGATCAAACTGGGGTCATTGCAGGGCTGGCAACGGACTTCTTAGGCCTAAAGCTTGCCAAGCGCGATGCGATACAGGATACAAGCTTGACGAATATAGACAGGCAGAAATTTGGTGAGCAAGGAAATGCGATAAATGCTGCAGAGTGGCAGGTGGAAGTGCGGCACTCCGAGCTACTGGAGGGGGACTTGCAAATCCTGCAGATGATTGATTCCGTGCCTCATAAATATCAGGATGCTGCAGTGCTTGAATTGAAGAATTCGATAAAGGTTTTTCACGAAAATCTTGATCTCGATAATTTTCAGACTGCATTTCTTATACGTCACGAGAACGATTTGCTACGGCGGCGATGAAACGACGTCAGTGAAACAATGCGCTTTGGGCGCGTTTTTGGCTTCTGTGTGCGCGGACTAGTAGGTTAAGGCCTTTGCATCACAGCCACATCACCGGGGCCGCTCTGCGGCCCACCGCCGGCAAGCCAGCTCCCACAGGGTTAGCACTGACCTGAAGACTTGTGCAGGATCGCACTGCTCTGAGGCTTTATACAGAGCCTGTGGGAGCTGGCTTGCCGGCGATGAGGCCGGTCGGCGCTACATCAATGCCAGGTGATATTCCCGGTCCGTCAGTCGTGCAGCAGCTCTGTGAGCCTTGGTCATCTGCCCATGATGCACCGCACTTGGGCTCATCAGTGATCCTGCTGTTCATTCCATCGGCAGGTGAAAACATCCTCTGCCAAACACCCCACAAGCCACCCCCAATTCGGGGAAAACCGCTGGGGCATCCTCCCCAATCCGTTTCGATTGCCTGCGCAACCCTCTGAAAACCCTGGCAATTAGCACCTGGCACACACCTTGCTCCAGCTCCTCGCAGAGTTCCTGTGTCCCGGAGGTGCAGCATGTCGACGCCGCTAAAAGGCCCCGTCCTGTCATCACTTGTACTGGCCTTGCTTGGCTGGGAAACGACCAGCGAGGCGGCTGTGCAGTGCCAGCGCACCCTGGTCGCCAATGTGGTGGCGCTGGACCAGCCGCTGATGTTCAACCGCCTTGGTGCGCAAAACGCCAATGGCATGATGTTCGCCCTGCGCGAAGATGTGGTGGACGACAAGAACGTCCCCTTGGGCAAGGGTGGCGCGGCGGTGCCGGGGAAGGTGACCCTGCGCCCGGACAAGCGGCCACGGCCGATCGTGCTGCGGGTGGCGGCCGGTGACTGCCTCACCGTCAATCTGACCAACCTGCTGGCCTATCAGGCCAACCCCAACAAGCATGGTATCGACCCCGAAGAAACCGAGGGCGAGGGGGAAGAGGAGGAAGGGCCGGAAAACGAAGTCGACAACGAAGGCGGTGAGCACTTCGTGGCTGACGAACAAGTGACCGACCGCCATGTCGGCTTCCAGGTCAACGGCATGCAAGCCGTCAACAGCATCGCTGACATCGCTGCCAACACCGGCCGCAACGGCAACTTCCTGGTATCCCCGGGCAACACCCGCAGCTATACCCTCTACGCCGAACGTGAAGGCGCCTTCGCTGCAACCAGCCAGGGCGCTACCTTTGGTGGGCAGGGTGGTGCCGGTAACGTTGCCAATGGCCTGTTCGGCCAGGTGGTGGTGGTGCCAAAAGGCGGCCGCACCTACCGCAACACGCTGACCGAGGAAGAAATGCGCCTGGCCACCACCGGGCGCACGGCCACCGGCCAACCTGTGATCGACTACCAGGCGCGTTACCCGCAGGCCGAACCCTGGGTCAGCGAAGGCAAGGCCGGCAAGCCGATCATTGCCATGGTCGATGGCAATGAAATCCTCAACAGCGAGACCGATGCCATCGTCATGGGCCCCAACCCCGATGGCAGCTTCCCGCGCTCTACCTACCCGCTGGAAAGCATCAACAAGCGCAACCCGGCACTGCCCAACCGCTTGGAAGCCTTCCGTGATTTTGCCTCTCAGTTCGCGGATGAAGTGGCTGCCACACAGGCATTCCCAGGCTACTGGGCTGACCCGGTGATGGGCCATGTGCTGGAGCCTACGCGCGACTCGTTCATGATCAACTACGGCTCTGGCGGCATGGGCGCCGAGGTGGTGGCCAACCGCCTCGGTGTAGGGCCGATGCATGATTGTCTGTCGTGCGCCTACGAAGAGTTCTTCCTCAGTGCGCATACCGTGGGCGACATCGGCACGCTGGTCGACGTACCGGCCAACGTCGGCCTGGAAAATATTCGCCCTGGCGAAATACCACCGGCCAGCGCCGTCGGGGTCAAGGCTGGCATGGCGCTGTACCCGGCCGAGCCCGCCAACGTCCATCACAGCTACATTGGTGACTTCACCAAGTTCCGCAATACCCACAACGGCCACGAGCAGCACATCTTCCATTTGCATGGGCACCAGTGGCTGTTCAACCCCAACGATGACAACTCCGACTACATCGATGCCCAAGGCATCGGGCCGGGCATCGGCTACACCTATGAAATCGCCAACGGCGGCTCGGGTAACCGCAACCGCGTGGCGGGTGATGCCATCTACCACTGCCATTTCTACCCGCATTTCGCCCAGGGCATGTGGGCGATGTGGCGGGTACACGATGTGTTCGAGGAAGGCACTCGCCTGGAGGTAAGCGGGCAGGGCCAGAACGGCTTCCACACCGCGCCGTTTGCACTGCGCAGTGGCAAGCCAGCGGTGGGGGCAAGGGCGCTGCCGGACGGCGAAATCGTCGCCGGTACGCCAATCCCCGCTATTGTGCCGCTGCCCGGCAAGGCCATGGCGCCGATGCCTGGCAAGGTGGTGGTGGTGCCCAAGCTCTCCGAGGAACTGGTCGCAGCCCATGGCGACGACGATGATGACGAAGGCGAACACGAAGGTGATGACGACCACGCCAGCGAAGCGCCCGTGCGCAAAGCCATCGGCTCGCTGGCCCTGGTCGACCGCAGCGACGCCAACCGCAATGCCGATGGCAGCCTGAAAAACCCTGGCTATCCGTTCTGGATCGGTGGCATGGAAAGCAGCGTCGGCAACCGTCCGCCAACCCCGCCGCTGGACATGCTCGACCCGGCGCTGGCAGAACAGTTGAAAAACACCGGCAAGGCGCTGTGGGCCAACCTCGACCCGAACCAGGTCGATGGCTGGGACGGCGGGCTGGGCCGGCATGCGCTGGACGGCGTATCGGCAGGCGGCGAAGCCCAGACCACTACCACCAAGCTGGACTTCTCCAAGGTGGTGTACAAAGCCAAGCCGATCTACATGCCTGAAGAAGGTACTGACGTAGAGCAGGCTGCCATGCAGTTCCACGCCAAGACCGAGCACGCCAGCTATGCATTGATACCCGGCAGCCAGCCGGTGGCCAAGGCGTTCCGTACCAACGGTGCGCTGCCAACGGCCGGTGCGCCTTTCTATGAGCCGTGCATGGACGACCGTGGCAAGCGCCTGACCCAGTCCTCGGGCACCGGCGAATTCGCCAGTGGTGAAAGCCTGACGGGCATGAGCTTCCGTGGCGCGTCCACCTTCACCGCCGACCGCCCACGCATCTACAAAGGCGCCAACATCCAGTTCGACGCGGTGTACAACAAGGTCGGCTACCACTTCCCGCAGGCGCGCATCCTGGCGCTGTGGGAAGACGCCTGGCCGATCATCACCAAACAGCGCCCACCAGAGCCGCTGGTGATGCGCATGAACACCTTCGACTGCACCATGTACACCCACACCAACCTGATCCCGTCGGTCTATGAAATGGACGACTATCAGGTGCGTACGCCAACCGACGTGATCGGCCAGCATATCCACCTGCCCAAGTGGGACCTGACGGCTGCCGACGGTTCGGCCAACGGCTGGAACTACGAAGACGGCATCCTCTCGCCCGGCAGCGTGGTCGAGCGGGTGCAAGCCATCCGTGCCTACAACAGCTGCACCGAAGGCGACAGCCGCGATGGCACCGCCGCCTGCCCGAAAGCCAAACAGCACCCGTACTTCGGCCGCTTCGGCCGGGCCGACTGGCTGGGTGCGCGCACGGCCATGCAGCGCTGGTTCGCCGACCCCCTGATCAACGTGCACAACGTCGACCGGGGCCTGGGCACCATCTTCACCCACGACCACCTCGGCCCATCGACCCACCAGCAGCTTGGCTTGTACGCCACCGTGCTGGCCGAGCCGGCCGGTTCCACCTGGTTCCACGCCGAAACCGGCGAGAAGCTCTACAACCCGGCCACGCGCCAGGATGGCGGGCCGACCTCGTGGCAGGCGGTGGTACAGACCGGCGACCATGATGGCGATGGCAAGAACGACAGCTACCGCGAGTTCTTCCTCGAATACAGCGACTTCCAGCATGCCTACGAGGCTGGCGTGTACGTGGGTGCCGGCCCCGATGGCGTGCCCAACGGCCAGGCGTACCCGCCTACCGCCGACAGCTTCCGCTACGCCATCAACCCGCCCGTGCGGCAGAAGGCGTCCAACCTGCTGGAATCGGTGGTCGAGTCGCGCGGCGGTCTGAGCCCAGGCTGCCCAAGCCGGCCGTGCCCGCAGGCCATCTCGGTGGATGACCCAGGCATGTTCGTCGTCAACTACCGCAACGAGCCGCTGGCCCTGCGGGTGTTCGACCCGAACAAGGTCGGCCCCGACGGCAAGCGCGGCATGCAGGCAGACGGCCTGGCCGGCGACCTCAGCTACGCCTTGCAGAGCCGTACCGACCGGGCGATCCCGGCCATGAACCTGGCCCCCTCGGCGATCACCTCGGCGGTCGGCCCTACCGGCGGGACCACGCTGTTCCCACCGCACATCAACAAGGCCGGCAGCGAGCCGGGCGACCCGTTCACGCCCATGCTGCGTACCTACTCCGGCGATAACGTGCGCCTGCGGCTGCACGCCGGTGGCCATGAAGAGGAGCACAACGTCACCCTGCACGGTGTGAAGTGGCTGCAGAACGGCTCGGGCTTCGGCAACAGCTCGAACTCGGGCTGGAAAGCCTCGCAGATGATCGGGATTTCCGAGCAGATGGGCTTCATGGCGCCGGTGTCGATGATCTCCAGTTCTGCGGCCACCAACGGCGATTACCTGTACGCGATGGACGCCGCCCTGGAAGGCTACTGGAACGGTATCTGGGGGGTGATGCGCAACTACACAGCGCAGCGCCCGGATCTGTTCCCGCTGCCGAACAACCCGCAACCGGTGGCCATGCGCAACACCGTGAACTTTGACGGCATCTGCCCGAAAACCACGGCCAACCCCAACGGCATCGGCTCGCGGACCACGGTCAAGCGCAGCTACGAGATCGTCGCCGCGCTGGCCAACGACATCCTCGAGAACCGCAACGCTGTCAGCATCAACGACCCGGCCGGTGTCGGCCAGCACGTCGGCGGCCCGCTCAAGGCCAATGGCGGCACCCTGGTGTTCAACAGCCGCAAGACCAGCATCCCGCAGGTGACGGTGGTCGACGAGGAAGACGGCACCACCTTCACCGTAGGCGGCCACAGCGCGCCGCTGCACGACCCGACCGCCGTGCTGTATGTGCGCAAGGCCGACCTGGACCCGGTCAGCGGCAAGCTCAAGGCGGGGGTACCGGTAGAGCCGCTGGTGCTGCGCGCCAACGCCGGTGACTGCATCAGCATTACCCTGGAAAACCGCCTGCCACAGGTGATGCCAGACCTGCCCAGCACCGCGGTGATGCAGAACGTGGTCAAGCGTGACCGCTTCGACAGCGAAGGCTCCACAGCCTTCAACAACAACCTGATGCGGCCGTCCAGCCACGTCGGCCTGCATGCGCAGTTGCTGGCCTACGACATCACCAAGTCGGACGGTGCCAACGTCGGCGCCAACCCGGTGCAGACCGTGCCACCACGGGCGGGCAACAGTGGCGCCTACCCAAGCCGGGTGTACCAGTATTACGCCGGTCACCTGGAGCGTGAAGGCAAACCAACCCTGCAACTGGGCCGCACGGTGGACATCATCAACACCACGGCGATCGAGTTCGGCGGCCTGAACCTGACCCCGTCGGACTTCATCAAGCAGCCACAAAAGGGCCTGGTAGGGGGCATGAGCATCTTGCCGCAGACCGCGACCTGGACCGAAGACGCCGCCAGCCGCGCGCAGGCCACGGTCAAGGTCACTGGCCAGCCCGACTATCGCGACCTGGTCACGGTGTGGCAGCGCTCGATGAACATGCGCTGGGCCGATGGCCGGCCGGTCGAGGGCATCGCCACCGAAGGCAACGGCGTGCCGGGGGATCCGAAGGACAACGGCAACATGGCCATGAACTACAAGACCGAGCCGCTGTGGCTGCGCTTCGGCCTGGCGCCAGATGCCCCGTTCGGCCATGCCGATGGCTTCGGCCTGGCAGACGTACCCAACGCCCACATGGCCTACAGCAATGCCCTGGTTGGCGGCGACCCGCAAACCCCGGTGCTGTACGCCAAGCCTGGCCAGCCGGTACGCAGCCATGTGCTGATGCCCAGCGGTGGCAGCCGCGGTATCACCTACCAGCTGGACGGGCACCTGTGGCCACTGCACAACTACCAGGCGGAGAAGAACGATACCGACGGCTACCCGACCAACCTGCCCGGCATCGGCTCGGTGCGCTTCGGCTACAACCCGATGGCCATGTACATCGGCGCGCAGGAAAGCGTACTCCCGGCGGCGCACTTCAGCTTCATGCTGCCGAGCGCTGGCGGGGCCAACGCGGTGCCAGGCGATTACCTGTTCCGCGACTACGCCGCCTACGGCAACCTCTCGGGGCTGTGGGGGATCTTGCGGGTGACCAATGAAGCGCCGCCGGCAACGGCCCAGGCGCAGTGACGGAAGGGAGCGCGAGCATGAACAAGAAGACTCGCCCCGCTTACTTGGGGGTAGTATTGGGGGTAGCGTTGATCGGCCTGGGCGTGGCGTATGAAAAGCTCTGGTGCGACCCACGTGAGCTGTTGCAGGAACCTGCCGACCCGCAAGCCCTGCACCGGCTCAGCCGGGACGGCGTGACCGTGGAGTTCGAGGCCCGGCCACTGGCTGGCGGCGAGCTGCAGGAGGGCAGCTTCGCCAGCATCCGCTTCAAGGTCAGCGACCAGACCAGCGGCCAACCGCTGTCGGGGATGGCCCCCGGGGCGTGGATCGACCCGGCGCAATCAGCCCCGCTGGGCGAACGCGACCAGAGCTGCAAAGCCCGTGTGGCGCTGTTTCTGAAAAGCAGCATCGGCGCCCGGCCGCTGCTCGACCTGAACAGCTACTTCCTGTTGATGCTGAACAAGGATGCCAGCCTGACGGTGATCGACCCGACGGTATCGGTGGGGGGCGTGACCAGCACCATGGCACGCATCGAACTGCCCGGGTCACCCATGGACTGGGTGGCCACCAGCGATGACAAGCAGGTGTTCGTGTCCATCCCCGAGCGCGGCAAAGTGTCGGTGATCGACACCGAAACCTTCACCCGGGTCGCCGACCTGGACGCCGGTGACCAGCCATTGCGCGTGGCCTTGCAGCCGGACCAGCACCGGCTGTGGGTGGGCAACAACAGCAGCGACCCGGCCAAGGGCGGGGTAACGGTAATCGATGTGCCGGGGCGTACCACCCTGAAAAGCTTCAACACCGGCACCGGGCACCACGAAATCGCCTTCAGCAGCGACTCGCGCTACGCCTATGTCAGCAACCGCGACAGTGGCACCCTGAGCATCATCGACATCCCGGAAATGCGCCTGGCGAAGACCATCAAGGTCGGCCCGCACCCGCTGTCGGTCAGCTACTCGGCCTTGTCCCAGGCCGTGTACGTGGTCGACGGGGAGGAAGGCAGCGTGCGGGTGTTCGACGCCCGCAGCCACCAGCTGCGCCACACGGTCAAGGCCGAGCAGGGCCTGGGCCCGATGCGCTTCAGCAGCGATGGCCGCTACGGCATCGTGCTCAATACCCTGGAGAACCAGGCCCTGGTGATCGATGCCAGTACCGACAAGCTGATCCACCATATCCCGGTAGCGGCCGAACCGTACCAGCTGACCTTCACCAAGGGCTATGCCTACGTGCGCGGCCTGGCCTCGCCGAAGGTGAGCATGATCAACATATCCAGCCTGGGTGAAGGGCGCTCGCCCATCGTGCAGGGCTTCGAGGCCGGCCCGGCAGCGCCGCGCCAGGCTGGCGACCTGCCGCTGGCGCAAGGGCTGTCGGTATCGCGTGACGACAATTCGGTGTTCGTGGTGAACCCGGTAGACAACACCACCTACTTTTACGCCGAGGGCATGAACGCCCCGATGTCCGGCTACAACAACCGCGGCCACCAGGCCCGCGCCGCCATCGTCGTCGACCGCAGCCTGCGCGAGGTGGCGCCGGGTGTGTATGGCTCGACGGTGAAGATGCCGGCGGCCGGCAAGTTCGACGTGGCCTTCCTGCTCAACCAGCCGCAGATCATCCACTGCTTCAGCACTTATGTGGCGGCTGCGCCCAACGCCGGCAAGCGCAAGGGCGCGCATGCCGAGTTCATCGGCCTTGACCGGCCGTTGCCGCAGCACAGCAACTTTACCGCCAGGGTGCGCATCGTCGGCGACGACGGCCAGCCACGCCTGGGGCTGAACGACCTGAGCCTGCGCTACTTCCTGGCGCCCACCTCGATGCCACGCAACCTGCAGCTGCAGGAAGTGGGCGAGGGCATCTACCAGGCGGCGCTGACCCTGCCCGAAGCCGGCGCCTGGTACCTGCACGTGCAGTCGCCGTCGCTGGGGCGCAAGTTTGCCGAAGACA
>NZ_JABMCN010000085.1 GCF_013179515.1 Pseudomonas sp. CM27 | reverse complement strand
ATCTTGCCCGCGCGCGGCGTCCACCGTCAGTGCCAACACTTGGCCGACATGCACGTCAGGGGCGGCCTGTTCGCCCAGGGCAAAATTCACATGCAACTGGCTGATGTCCGCCAGGCTGACGATGGCCTCGCCAGCACCCAGATACTGGCCCTGATGCACCCGACGAATACCCAGTTTGCCGGCAAACGGCGCGCGGATGGCCTTTTGCGCGATCAGCGCCTCGACATGCTGCAGTTCACCGCTGGCCACATCCACGGCAGTGGCGGCGTTATCCAGGAGTTCCTGCGACACGGCATTCACTGCCCGCAGCTTGCGGCTGCGTTGCAGTACCACTTCGGCGTTACGCAACCTGGCCCGCAACTGCACCCGTTGCGCCTGCTCCGGCGCATCGTTCAGCTGCACCAGCAATTGCCCGGCAGTTACCACCTGCCCCGACTCGAAGGCAATGCGGGTAATACGCCCCGCCATTTCGGCCGCCACCTGTACCTGATTCACGGCCTCCAGCTCCCCCGAAGCAAAGGTCTGCCGTGCCAGCGGCACCTGCTCGGCCGTGGCCAGCGCCACCTTGGTCGCCGGCCACGCCGCCGCAGCGGTTGGCGGCGCACCGCTGCCCACCAGCGCACAGGCAGCGGCCAGCACCCCGGCAACAACGCCAGCACAGGCCAGTAACGTCCGTTTGTTCATGCAGTGCTCCGATCATCAGGAAAAGCGGTTGCGGGGAAGACCGGGCGGGACTATAAGAGCTCAACTTAACTTGAGGTCAACTGGCATGGCAGCGGACAACACGCGGATGCTCACAGTGGGTGAAGTGGCCAGGCGCAGCGGTGTGGCGGTGTCTGCGCTGCACTTCTACGAGACCAAGGGGCTGATCGCCAGCGTGCGTACGGCAGGCAACCAGCGCCGCTATCCCTCGCTGGTGCTGCGCACGTTGGCGATCATCAAGGTGGCGCAGCGCACGGGTATTCCGCTGGAGGAAATCAAGCACGCGTTCAGCCGTTATGCGCCCAACAGCAAGCTTACGGCGGCCCAATGGGGCGAGATGTCGACGGCCTGGCGCGAAGACCTGAACGCCCGCATTCGCACGCTGGAGGCATTGCGCGACAGCCTGGACAACTGCATTGGCTGCGGTTGCCTGTCGCTGGAGGATTGCCCGCTGCGCAACCCTGAGGATGTGCTGGGCAAGGAAGGTGCCGGGGCGCGGATATTGGAGAGGAAAGCCCGATAGCGTGGTGGCTGTCCAGCTGCCATCGGGATCGCATGAGGGCTGACAGGTGCTTGCCGACGCATTTGCAGCGCCTGTGAAATCGAGCGCCGCGCGGGCAGCGCTCGATTTCACAGGCGCTGAAAATGTTGTGGCAAGCATCTATCAGCCCCGTCCAGCCTCCCCCCTGCACACAACTGGAACTAAACAGTTACCCCCGTCCCCTAACCTTCTGCTGCTAACTCAATGCATTTCCCAGGAGGGTTTACCCCATCATGAAGCGCGAACAAATCGAAGGTGTTGCAGAGAACCTTGCAGGCAAGGCGCAGAGCGCAGTCGGTCGCCTGGTTGACGACCCGGCACTGGAAGCTGAGGGTGATGGCCGTCAGGTCGCCGGGCAGGTCACCAAAAGCTACGGTGATGCACTCGATAGCGTCTCCTCGTTCGTCAAGGCAAAACCCTTTACCGCCCTGGCCATAAGCGCCGCCGTCACGCTGGTGGTATCTCGCCTGCTGCGCCGCTGAGCGCTGGCGGCAAGCCGTCGCAACCCGGTGCCAGGTACCCACCCGGCCCGGGCCATCACCAGATGGCAATGTCGTAGGTCAGGTACAAACGGTTGCTGTCTCGCCCCCGGGCAAAGTCAGAGCGGTACACATAGTTGCGCAGCTTTACCCCCAGCCCCTGCAACGGGCCGGCCTGCACCACATAGGCCAGTTCCGCGTCACGCTCCCACTCCTTGATACCGGCGGCACCCGAGCGGCTATTGTCTCCGCTCAGGTAACGGGCCATGAACGTCAGCCCTGGCACACCGGCGGCAGCGAAATTGTAGGCATAGCTGGCCATCCAGGTCTGTTCCTGTTCCTCGACGAACTTGCCGATTCCCACGTTGCTGAACGAATACACCGTCGCACCGCTGATGTAAGGCAAGCCTGCTTCACCATCCAATACCTGATAACCCGCGCCGACGGTATGCCCTGAGTGCGCATAGGCCACCTGCCCGCTGAACATGTCGTTGTCGATGGGGCCAGCGTAACCCGCTCCGCTGTCCCGGCTCTTGAAGTAACGAAGGTCCGTCGTAAACACTCCGCCAGCCAGCGGCAAGTCGTGGACCACACCAACGAAGTCCTGGCGGTAAAAATGCTCGAGCTGGCCATGGAAGTAGCTCAGGCGCAGTTGTTTGCTTACGGCATAATCGGCCCCGGCAAAGGTGAAATCGCCCGCCTGCCCACCACCATAGCCATCCAGGTAGAGCCCGGTACTGTCAGACGAGTCGCGCTGTTTGAAGCGGTCCAGGTGGCCGGCAGTCAGCGCCAGCCCGGCGATATCGGTGCTGGTCAGTTGCGTGCCTTGATAGGTTTGCGGCAACAGCCGCGCATCGTTGTAGACCAGCACCGGCGTCCTGGGCAGCAGGGTGCCGTGCTTCACTACGGTCTGCCCCATACGCGCCTTGGCCGTGATCCCCGCGCTGGCAAACGCGTCAGCCGCACGCCCGTCATCGTGTACCGGCAAAAGCCCCGTCCCGCTGCGCCCACGGCCTGAGTCGAGGCGCACGCCCAGCAGGCCAACGGCATCGAAGCCCACGCCCAGGGTGCCCTGGGTAAAACCCGACTGGTAGTCGAGCAGAAAACCCTGCGCCCACTCCACCCGCTCGCTTTTGGCGCTGGCAGCGGCGCGGGCACTCATGCCCTGTTCATCACGGAAGTTCTCGTTGAAATAGACATTGCGCAGCTGCAGCTTGAGCTTGCTGTCATCGACGAATCCGCCGGCGCCGGCAACAGGCAGCCAGCCGCAAAGCAGGCCACAGGTGGCCCCACGGAACACAGCTCGGGACATGATCGGTACTCTGTTGTTGTTGTCAGAATGAGCAGTAAATGAGCGCCCGGTAGCGCCTAGACGAAGAAGGACAGGGCTCCGGTAAGCAGTGCCAGCGCGGTGATCACCAGGGAGGTCAGCACCGCCCATTTCACCGTAGCTTTCTGAAAGTCACCGATGTCACGGTCGACCATGCCCACCAGCAGCAGGGTCGATGCGACCAACGGGCTCATCAGATGCACCGGCTGCCCCAGCACCGAAGCGCGGGCGATTTCTACCGGGTCGATGCCATACGCCGCCGCTGCGTTGGCCAGGATCGGCACAACCCCGAAGTAGTAGGCGTCGTTGGACAACACGAACGTCAGCGGCATGCTGGTCAGCGCCACCACCAGCGGAAACCAGTGGCTCCAGGCTTCGGGGATCCAGTCGACGAGGGTCTGCGCCAGGGCGTCGACCATTTTGGTGCCAGAGAAGATGCCGGCGAAGATACCTGCGGCAAACACCAGCAGCACCACCGTCATGGCATTTCCCGAATGGGCGAGGATGCGTTCTTTCTGCAGGTCCAGCTGCGGATAGTTGATCATCAGCGCGGCGACAAAGCCGATCATGAACAGAATGGCGGCATGCATCAGCCCCAGCACCAGTGCGGTCATCACGGCAATCACCAGCACCAGGTTCACATAGGCCAGGCGCGGGCGCTTGTGCGGGTTGTCGCCGAGGATTTCCTTGATGTAGCAGTTGCCACCACCGGACTCCAGGGCAATGTTGCCGATCCGGCGGCGCTCGGCGCGCCCCAGCAGGAAGGCGGTGAAGACCACCCAGGCGGCGCCGCCGATCATGGTCGGCAGCATCGGGATGAAATACTCCGTGGCGTCCAGCCCCAGCGCGGCAATGGCGCGGGTGGCGGGCCCGCCCCAGGGGCTCAGGCCGCTCATGATGCTCAGCGACAGCATCGACACGGTGGCCAGAACCATCGGGTTCATGCCGATCCGTTTGTACAGCGGCAGCATGGCGGCACAGGTGATCATGTAGGTGGTAGTGCCGTCACCGTCCAGCGCCACCAGCAGCGACAACAGTGCGGTGCCGATGGCAATCTTGATCGGGTCGCCGTTGACCCGCTTGAGGATCTTGCGGATCAACGGGTCGAACAGGCCGGCGTCGATCATCAGGCCGAAGAACAGGATGGCGAACAGCAGCAAGGCCGCCGATGGCGCGACCATCTTCAAGCCGTCGAGCATCATCTTGCCCAGCTCGGGCGCGAAGCCGCCGACGACAGCGAAAACGATCGGGACTACGGTCAGCGCAACGATTGGCGACAGGCGCTTGCTCATGATCAGGTAGGTGAAGGTCACCACCATGACCAGGCCCAGGAGTGCGAGCATGGTATTTCTCTCTTGTTTTTATTGTGCGTGGCCACCTGCCGGGCAGGCAGCCCCCTGCCCGGCCCGGCATCGCTGTGATGCCGGGCGGGCGTTCAAGTCAGGTTGGGTATAACGCCGTTCAGACGTGACGGCGTGGTTCTGCGGGCCAGGCCGGCTGTTCGGGTTCGACTGCAGCGGTTTGCGCCGGCTGCTCGCCGTCCAGGGTTCGCAACAGTGTTTGCCGGTCACAGGCGTTTTCCGACAGCGAAATCACCACGGTGGCCACCGCGTTGCTGGCAAGGCTGGTCAGCGCGCGGGCCTCGGACATGAAGCGGTCGATGCCGATCAGCAGGGCCAGGCCGGCAAGCGGGATGTCGTGGATCACGGTCAGGGTCGAGGCCAGGGCCACGAAACCGCTGCCCGTCACCCCGGCAGCACCCTTGGATGACAGCAGCATGATCGCCAGCATGGTCAGCGTCTGCCCAAGGGTGATATCGATATTGCAGGCCTGGGCGATGAAGATGGCTGCCAGCGACAGATAGATGGCCGTGCCGTCGAGGTTGAATGAATAACCGGTCGGCAACACCAGGCCCACCACGCCTTTCTTGCAACCCAGCTTCTCGAGCTTTTCCAGCATGCGTGGCAGCACGGGCTCGGTCGAGGAAGTACCGAGCACCACCAGAAACTCTTCGCGAAAGTAACGCAGCAGTTTCCACAGGCTGAAATCATTGGCACGGCAGATACCGCCCAGCACCACCAGCACGAAGAACGCGCAGGCGATGTACAGCGTCCCCACCAGCTTGGCCAGCGACCCGAGCGAGGTAATGCCGTACTGGCCGACGGTAAACGCCAGCGCACCGAAGGCGCCAATCGGGGCGAAACGCATCAGGTAACCAAAGATGCGGAAGACCATGGTGGAAGCGGATTCGAGTACATCCAGCACCGGCTTGGCTTTCTCGCCCATCGATGACAACGCGAAACCACAGAGCACGGCGATGAACAGTACCGGCAACACTTCGCCCTTGTTGAATGCGCCGATGAAGGTGTCGGGAATGATGTGCATGAAGAAGTCCACCACGCCCAGCTTGGCTGCCGAGGCCGTGTACTGGCTGAGGCCTTCGGTGCTGAGGGTGGCGGGGTCGATGTTCATGCCTGCGCCAGGCTTGAACAGGTACACCGCCGCCAGCCCGATCGTCAGGCTGACCACGGTCAGGCCCAGGAACAGCAACAGGGTCTTGCTCATCAACCGCCCCAGCGAGCGCTTGTCGGTCATGCCGGCGATGCCCGTGACGATGGTGCAGAACACCACGGGGGCGATCATCATCTTGATCAGCTTGATGAACGCATCACCCAGCGGCTTGAGGGCCACGGCCTGTTGCGCCCAGAAGTGCCCAACCACCACGCCCAGCAGGACGGCGCAGAGGATCTGGAAGTACAGCGATTTGGCGAGTCTCATGAGGCATCACCCATTGTTGAAATTGTGCGGATGCGCTTGTTGCGAATGTGCAGGTTGGATAACGGCCTGTGCCTACCCCGCCAACCTGCGGAATGTAGGGGCGTAAACGAAGCCTGAGAAGAGCCGCCGGGCAGTTCGTACCACCGATGCCTGCAGGGTCTTGCCATCAGCACCACTGCGCGACAGCGCAACGTCGATACCGCCGCTCGGGTGTTCCAGGCGCACCTCGGTCAGTTGCCCGGCGCTTTCGCCCAGCAGGTCGCCTATCACGGTGCCGGGGCTGACGCTGGCAGTCGCCAGCCCGACCGCACCGGTGATTGCCAGTGCACGGTGGCAGCTGTGCGGCATGAAATAGCGAACCTGCAGGGTGCCGTCGTACCGAGGCTCGGACACCAGCACCGGCTTGGGTATCACCATGCCACTCACATCACCCAGGCCCATGGCCTTGCCGGCCTTCAGGCGCAGCGCTTCAAGGCGCTTGAGCAGGGGGCCGTTGGCGTCCAGTTCGGCTGGGGTTTCCGACCCGGTGATACCCAGTTGGCTGGCCGCTACAACCATCATGGGCATGGCCATGTCGATGCAGGTGACCGGCACGCCGTCGATGACATCTTTGGCCTGGCCAGTAGGGAACAGCTTGCCCGTCTTGCTGCCGACGGCGTCGAGGAAGGTAATGTGTACCGGGGCGGCGGTACCGGGTACGCCGTCGATGGCGGTGCGGCCTTCATAGCGCACGATACCACCAGGTGTTTCCACCAGCGAATTGACGAAGGTACCGGTGTTCAGGTTGCGAATGCGCACCAGCGTCTTGCCTTCCTGGCCTTTGACCAGCCCCTGTTCGATGGCAAACGGGCCAACGGCGCAGAGCATGTTGCCGCAATTGGGTGCGGTGTCCACACGACGCTGGGCGACCATGACCTGCACGAACAGGTAGTCGACGTCGGCGTCGGCATGCAGCGAGGGGCTGACGATCGCCACTTTGCTGGTCTGCGGGCTGCCGCCACCGATGCCGTCGATTTCCAGTTCATGACCGGAGCCCATCAGGTTGATCAGCAATTCGTCGCGTTCGACCACATTGGCAGGCAGGTCCCAGGCGTGGAAGATCGGCCCTTTGGAGGTGCCGCCGCGCATGAGGACGCAAGGAATTCGTTGCATGATTTCGCACTCTTGTTGATCAATGGGCATCATTGATGCTGTGAGCAAAAGAGTGACAGGCATGGATAAATCAATCCAATGCAAATATCGTAGCCATTATTGCGACTCACAAAATAATCGCGGAATGTTCGCCGGCAGGATTCGCTATGGAATATGAGCTTCAAGACATTCGATCTTTCGTGAAAATCGCCGAACTTGGCAGCTTCCACGAAGCAGCAGAGGCGCTGCACTTGTCCCAGCCAGCGCTGAGCCGACGGATCAAGAAGCTGGAAGAGGGCCTGGGCACCTCGTTGCTCGAGCGCACCACACGTCGGGTCAGCCTGACCAGCGTGGGCCGCGATTTTCTGCCCAAGGCCAGGCGCCTGCTGGATGACTTCGAGGACTCGATCCTCAGCATCCGCGAACTGGCCGAGCGCCAGACCGGCCAGGTCACCCTCGCCTGCATCCCGACAGCGGCGTTCTATTTTCTGCCGTCGGTGATTCGCGACTACAACCAGCAGTACCCGAAAATCCGCATTCGCCTGCTGGACCTCAGTGCCAATGACGGGCTCGAAGCCGTGCTGCGTGGCGAGGCCGATTTCGGCATCAACATGATGAGCGGCCAGCACCCTGACATCGAGTTCGTCTCGCTGGTGCAGGAGCATTTCGTGCTGGCCTGCAGGCGCGACCACCCGCTGGCAAACCGTGAAGCCGTGACCTGGACCGAGCTGGCCGACTACCGCCTGATCGGCGTCGGCCGCCTGAGCGGCAATCGCATGCTGCTGGACCACGCGTTGTCCGGGTTGAACCTGCGGCCCAAATGGTTCTATGAGGTGCAGCACTTGTCCACTTCGCTGGGCATGGTTGAGGCCGGGCTAGGGGTGTCGGCCATGCCCAGCCTGGCAATGCCCAGCGCCGACCACCCGACCCTGGTCAGCGTGCCGCTTAACGAGCCGCAGGTGACCCGAACGCTGGGGCTGGTCTATCGCCGCGGGGCCTCTTTGTCGCCTGCAGCGGAGAAGTTCGTGTCGATCCTGTTGGAGAAATGGCCCAACCGCTAGAAGCGCAGCCGGGTTGTGGGGCCAATGCGCCCCCTGTAGAAGCGGGTTCACCCGCGAACACGGGCGCAGCAGCCGGTGCCACACCCCACGTCGCCAGCCTGGCGCTCAGTCGCTCTTGCCCAGCACATACCGGTCAAACTGCTCGATATGCTCATCCAGGTTGTCCTCGAGCATCATCCGGTACTGATCGCAGAAATACTTCAGCAGCTCCTCCCGCGCGGCACCCAGCTCCGCCCCGGATTTGAAACTGCGGGCGCTCATCCAGGCATTGAAGCGCGCCGCACCAAAGGTCAACGAAGCACTCACCTTGCCCAGGTCCTCGAGTTTTTCGATCTGCTGGTTCGCCAGTTCGATATGCGCGTCGGCGCGGTCATAAAAGGCCTGGTCGGTAATTTGGGTCATTGCGCTTCACCTTGTTGCGAGAGTCGAACCGGGGGCCAAGCCTTGCATGTCGCGGCGCATACGTGCAAGGCTGAAAAAGGATCACCCATTACAGAAAAGGAAGCAAAGCACCTTATGCTTGGAATCACACGTATCCATCGCTATTTGCGCCCACTGCCTGCAAAACGTATTGCAGCCAGTGGGCGTGACCTTAACGGCAAACCAGGCGCACGCCTGGCCTCGAAGCTCGCAACACTCCTCTGCACGCCCCGCTCCGCCCCGCCTTACCTGTGCGTCACGCCTGAGCGCCCCCCTGTCGATCGTGTCCCTCCTACCTGACTGCCAACGCTGCAGCTCACACGCCATGCCCGCTATTCACAGGCGGGATGTCTGACACGACAACAGAGGCAACACCCCCATGCTTTTTTTCCACGGTAAACGCATTTTCAGCGCCATCTTCGATATGGACGGCACCCTCTTCGACACCGAGCGTTTGCGCTTCAAGACATTGAAGCAAGCCTCACTCGAGATCTTCGGCAAGGCCCTGGGCGAGCACACCCTGATCGGCTCGCTGGGCCTGAGCGCGAAGAAGGCCGAAGCCCTCGCCAAGGCGCACAACGGTGAAGACTTCCCTTATGCGCAAATCCGCCAGCGCGCGGACGAACTTGAGCTGGAGTACGTGCGCAACCACGGCGTCCCGATCAAGGCGGGCTTGCTGGAGGTACTGGAGCGGCTGCGCAAGTCGGGGCTGACCATGGCAGTCGCCACCTCCAGCCGCCGTGCCATTGCCGAGGAGTACCTGATCAACGCCAATGTGCTCAAGTACTTCGACATCACCGTGTGCGGTGATGAAGTCAGCCAAGGCAAGCCCCACCCGGAGATATTCCTCAAGGCCGCCCGCGCACTCAATTGCGAGCCTGACCAGTGCTTCATGGTCGAAGACTCGGAAAACGGCATGCTTTCGGCCATCCGCGCAGAAGGCCAGGCCATCCTCATCGAGGACATCAAGCCGCCCGCGCCAGAAATCAAGGCCGGCGCACTCAAAGCCTACCGCAGCATGCAGGAGTTCCTGGCCGACTTGAGCGAGTGCGTACCCGACCTGGGCATGCCAGCGCTGAGCGAACCCTTCCCGGCTTCGTTGAACCAGTTCCGCGTGGGCATTCATGGCTTCGGAGCCATCGGCGGCGGTTACCTGACGCAGGTATTCTCCCATTGGGACGGCTATACCCGGCCTTGCGAAATCATCGCCGCCAGCCGCTCGCGCATGCTGCGCGAGAGCGTCAGCGCATTTGGCCGCTACAGCGTGCGCTACGGTGCGACTTCGTTCGACCAGACCATCGACAACGTGCGCATGATCGACATGGACGATGATGCTGCCGTGATCGACATGTACACCGCTGCCGAAATCATCGGCCTGAGCCTGCCCGAACAGGCCATCCGCAGCCAGGCCAGGGTGATTGCCCAGGGCCTGCTGCAACGCTTTGAACGCCGTGGCCGCGAACTGACCCTGCTGATCGTGCTGAACAAGGTAGGCGGCGGCGCCTTTGTGCGCCGGCACGTTGAAGCTGAACTGGCGTTGCTGTGCCCTCCGGCAATCAGCGAGCAGGTCTTGCAGAAGACCCATTTTGCCGAAACTGTGGTCAGCCGCATTGTCTCCAAACTGGGCAACGACGCGCTGGTGCGACAACTGCGCATCAAGTCGCAGATGTTCAGGAACAGCCTGGAAGACGAACCTGCCGTCACCCGCAAGCCCGCTGCGGCCCTGCCTGAATACGAACGGCTGATTGGCCATTTCAGGCCCTTTGCCCAGCCCAGCAGTGCGATGAACCAGCTGCATCTGATCCTGTTCAACAGCGAACCCGACATGCCGCTGTATGTAGAGCACGGGAGCGAGCTGCTCGAACGCCTGCGCCAGGTGACGACAGTGCCTGACATCACCCAGATCCAGGTCATCAAGAACCGTCTGTGGAACGGCCCGCATGCCATCGTTGCCTGGTATGCAAGCCTGCTGGGCCACAACTCGGTAGGCCAGGGTATGGGTGATGCACGCGTCAGCGAACTGGCCGAACGCCTGATCCGCCAGGAAGTCGGGCCCGCACTGGTGGCGCAATACCCGCAGATGGCGCAGGTGGTGGACCGTTTTGCCAATACTTTCCTGGAGCGCTGTACAACCTCGTTCAAAGACCCTTGTGCCCGGGTGGGGCGCGACCCGTTGCGCAAGCTTCAACGCAACGAACGCATCTTCAGCAGCATCGACCTAGCACGCAAGCACGCCATTGAAACCCCGGCACTGACCCTGGGTGCGGCCCTGGCCATTCATCATGCACTACGCTGCAAAGATGCAAGAAACCTGGAGGCCCAGGCGATCAGGCAGGTGTATGTGGACAACGATGGCAGTGTCGAGGCCGTGCTGACCCATGCTGGCAGCCACCACGGCAAGCGTTTCCCAGGGCTGGACCCGATCAGCGACGCGCAACTGATCAGCGCCATTGCCACGGCCTTCCGGCAGTACCCGCAGGAGGCTGCAACGAGCAGGCGAGACGACCTTTGCGTAGGTGCATGACCTATTGATGTAGCGGACAGGCTCTGGTGCCTACCAGATAATGTTTATACAGGCTTCACCGGGGCTGCTTTGCAGCCCGGGTCAAGCACTGCCATCAAGCAACAATGCCGCGAGTTTCGCCAGCTCGAACCGACCAACCGGATCAACACCGTCTTCCATCATCCAGGTTGCCGACAACCCTGCCCACGCCAACGCCCATTGCATCAGTCTTTGCCGATCGATATGGGCAGCCTCGCAGATGATCCCGATCCGCCGGGAGAAACACCCTGGCGCCAGCACACTTGCATCGTCCGGGTTACACAGCATGTTGGCATAGTCAAAGCCCCGCTCGCCGTAGAGCCCCTTCGGGTCGATAGCGAGCCAGCCGCATGGGCCGAAATCAAGCACATTGCCGTGATGGATATCACCGTGCAGCACCCCGACATCACGCGGGGCAGCCAGAAGCTCACGTGCCGCCTTCGCACAATGTTGGAGAATGCCGCCATAGGTAGCCGCCGCTGGCCAAAGCGCGTCGAACCATTTCTCCAGCGGCACCAACTCAGGTAACGGCGTGGTACGCGGCTCATGCAAGCGAGCGATGACTGCGCACAAGATGCGCGTGGCCTGGTCATCCAGGCCAGTCCTGGCCATGCGCGCAAGCGAAGCCGTACCCTGCGCACGCTTCATCAGCAACGCCTCACCCTCAAGGCACAGCACAGGCGCCGCGCCGTTGCCTTCCCACCATGCCATCAACTGGCCGCCCGCTTGCTCTTCCCGGCTGTGGGAGACTTTCAGCATGGCCGGTATATCGCCATGGCGAACAGGGAACAATTGGCCATTGAGCGATGCGATGGGATCACCGTCGATGGTTAGCGCCCATGCCTTCAGGTACCGATCAAATACTGACTCGTTCAATTTTGCGTTTTCGCCCCTGTCAGTTCTGGTTTCCCACAATTGCCGCAATCAGCACCTGAACTTCACAAAAACAAGCTCAGGGTCGCCCTCATCCAGGTTTTCAACCTGGCCACTGCCGATGAAACCGAGTTTGCCGAGCAGCGCCTGCATTGGCAGGTTCGACGCGTTGGTCGAGGTGAACAGCTTGGCGCCGAGCGACCGGGATTCCAGTTCACGAACGATGGCTGCCCCTACGCCACGGCGACGTGCCGAACCCAGTACCACAACCAGCGGGATGAATTCCTGCCCGAAAAATGAGTGGTCCAGTACGCCGTAGCCCAACAGCAGCTCAGTATCGTCAGCATCCGTTGCCACCCAGCACTGGCCGCAAGCTACCGCACGGGCAATGAACTCCCGTCGGCTTTCTTCGCGCTGCGCGATGACATCAAGATCAAAAAGCGCATCAAGGTCGGCTTGCCGGGCAAGCCGCACAGGTGATTCGAGAACCATTGCTTCACCGTATAGACAGGTCAGGGAAAAACCCGATCAATCGCGTCACGATTGACAAGGTTCAGTGCAGGGAAGCCGTGCCGAGGGCAAGGCGAAGCATGCAGGCAAGCCACAAGCAAGGCCAGCCAGGATGAACATCATCACACCATCGCCCAGCGAGGGCATCAGGTCGTATTCACCGGGTTGCTGCAACAATCCCAGGATCCCCAGAAGAGACGAAAGTTGGTTTTTTCGAGCTGGCTCATACTAATAGGCATAGCGTGGCTAGCGGTCGCCTATGTGATGGTGAGTCATTAGATCGTTACCCCTTCGTGAACTCTCAAAAAGGGTGTAGGCACTTAGCAAGTCAGACCCGCATTCGCGGGTCGTCCTCCTTTTGCCCGACCGATCGTTGACGCTTCCTTGCCGCTCCCCTCCCCTCACATGACAGACACCAGCGATGACACATCGCTTGCATATGACACAAGGTGTCATTATGATCGCCATGTGTCCTGACGACCCCCACGTCGCTCAGCCCAGAACCGCCCCACTCCGGTAGTACCGCCCATGACGACCACCATGCACACCCCCAAGGACCAGTTGGTCAAACTCGCCCAGCAGCAGATGCTGACGGCGCTGGCCGACAACACCTACACCGCACGGCAAAAACTCGCCCTCACCTGCCGCATCCTGTTTGACGGCGGCCATGACTCTGGCCTGGCCGGGCAGATCACCGCACGTGCGCAGGAGCCTGGCACCTACTACACCCAGCAACTGGGTCTGGGCTTCGACGAAATTGCTGCTTCCAACCTGCTGGTGGTGGACGAGGACCTGACCGTGCTGCAAGGCCGTGGCATGGCCAACCCGGCTAACCGCTTCCACAGCTGGCTGTACCGCGCCCGCCCCGACGTCAACTGCATCATCCACACCCACCCGCTGCACAGCGCGGCCCTGTCGATGCTGGAGGTGCCGCTGGCGATCTCGCACATGGACCTGTGCCCGCTGTTCGATGACTGCGCATTCCTCCAGGAATGGCCCGGTGTGCCAGTGGGCAACGAAGAAGGCGAGATCATCGCCAACGCGATCGGCAACAAGCGCGCGATCCTGCTTTCCCACCACGGCCTGCTGATCGCCGGCGGCTCGATCGAAGAAGCCTGCGTGCTCGCCCTGCTGTTCGAGCGCGCGGCGAAGATGCAGCTGCTGGCCATGGGCGCCGGAGAAATCCGCCCCATCCCTGAGGCACTGGGCAAGGAAGCCCATGACTGGATCTCCACCCCCAAACGACATGGCGCCGCGTTCGGCTATTACGCCCGCCGTGCCTTGCGTGCCCACGGCGACTGCCTGGGCTGATCGAAGCTGTACTCTTTTCCTCAACAACGGCAAAGGTGCCTGGTCATGTCTACACCTGTAATTCGCGGCGTCATCGGCTACACCATCACTCCCTTCACCGCAGACGGCACGCTCGACCTGGAGGCCCTGGGCACGTCCATCGACCGCCTGATCGCCGACGGCGTACACGCCATTGCGCCACTGGGCAGCACAGGCGAAGGGGCCTACTTGTCCGACAGCGACTGGGAAAGCGTGGTGCGCTTCAGCCAGGCACGCATTGCCGGGCGCGTGCCCAGCGTGGTCAGCGTCTCCGACCTGACCACCGCGCGCACCGTGCAACGCGCCCGCCTGGCCCAGACCTGCGGCGCCACGGCGGTGATGGTGCTGCCGATTTCCTACTGGAAGCTCACCGAAGCCGAAGTGATCGCCCACTACAAGGCGATCGGCGCGGCCATCGACATCCCGATCATGCTCTACAACAACCCGGGCACCAGCGGCACCGACCTGTCGGTGGAGCTGATCCTGCGCATTCTCGACGAAGTGCCAAATGTGACCATGGTCAAGGAAAGCACCGGCGACATCCAGCGCATGCACCGCCTGTTCACGGCCAGCGACGGCCAGGTGGCCTTCTATAACGGTTGCAACCCGCTCACCCTGGAAGCGCTGGTGGCCGGCGCCACCGGCTGGTGCACCGCTGCGCCCAACCTGATCCCGGCGCTGAACCTGGCACTGTGGCAGGCGGTGCAGCAAGGCGACCTGGCCGAAGCCCGGGCGCTGTTCTACCGCCAGTACGAACTGCTGGAATACATCACCCGCCGCGGCCTGCCCACCACCATCAAGGCCGGCTTGAAAATGCTCGGCCAGGATGTCGGCGCCCCCCGCCTGCCCCTGCAGCCGCTCGACGCCCAGGGCAGCAGTTGCCTGAAGGGCCTGCTGGACACATTGCGCGGCTGATCGACCTCACCGACGCCTGCGCGGCAGCACCCCGCCGCCGCGCAGCGCCCCGCCGGGAACAGATGAGCCAGAAGCTTCAGGTGTTTCCCGACAAAGGGTCGAGGCATACAGAGCCCGCTGAATCAGCGGGTTCCGTCATTTGAAACCTGCATCCAGCAAACAGAGGCAACCATGGACGCGCCTGCACAAAGCTCTTCAGCACCGCTACGGCTGACAGACATCCTTCACCCCGTGATCGCGGGAATCGTCTCGGTCATCGTCAATTACGGCGGCACCTTCATCCTGGTGTTCCAGGCCGCCAAAGTGGCCGGATTGAGCCCGGAGCTGACCGCTTCGTGGGTGTGGGCGGTGTCGATCGGCGTCGGCCTCAGCGGCCTGGCCTTATCCTGGTACACCCGCGCACCGGTGATCACCGCCTGGTCCACGCCAGCCGCCGCGTTCCTGGTCACCGCTCTGGCCAGCGTGCCCTACAGCGAGGCCATCGGCGCCTACCTGCTCTCGGCAGCCGGCTTCGTGGTGCTGGGGCTGACCGGGTGTTTCGAGCGCCTGGTACGGGTCATTCCCGCCGGGATCGCTGCCGGGTTGCTGGCCGGCATCCTGCTGCAGTTCGGCATCGGTGCCTTCGCCGGGCTGTCGGTCGACCCGGCCCTGGCCGGGCTGCTGATTGCCGCCTACGTGGCGTTCAAGCGCTTCAGCGCTCGCTACGCCGTGGTGGGCATTCTGCTGCTGGGGCTTGGCTACCTGCTGCTTCAGGGGCAGGTGGGCGTGGCAGCGCTCAAGCTGGAATTCGCCTCGCCAGTGTTCACCGCCCCCAGCTTTTCGCTCAACGCCGCCCTCAGCGTGGCCCTGCCACTGTTTCTGATCACCCTGACAGGCCAGTACATGCCCGGCATGCTGGTGCTGCGCAACGACGGCTTCACCACCAGCGCCAACCCGATCGTTGCGGTCACTGGCCTGGGCTCGTTGCTGATGGCGCCGTTCGGCTCGCACGCCTTCAACATTGCGGCCATTACCGCAGCCATCTGCACCGGCAAGGAAGCCCACGAAGACCCGCGCAAGCGTTGGGTTGCGGGGATTGCCGCCGGTGTCTGCTACATCCTGGTGGGGGTGTTCGGGGTGACCCTGGCGAGTGTGTTCATGGCCCTGCCGGGGACGTTCATTACCACCCTGGCCGGCCTGGCCCTGCTGGGCACCATCGGCGGCAGCCTGGCCAGCGCAATGGCCGATGCCCGCGCTCGCGAGTCGGCACTGATCACCTTCCTGGCGGCAGCGGCCAATATCAGCCTGTTCGGCATTGGCGGGGCCTTCTGGGGCCTGGTCATCGGCCTGCTGGCCCATGCGGCGCTGAACGGCCGCCTTCCTCGGGTCAGCCGCAGCGCCCGTTAAACGGGCCCACTCCCTCAGCGCGCGCCACAGGCGCGCAGCGCTCGACAGGTATCGATATGCCGCGAACACCCAAGCTTCTTACCCAGGTTGCTGCCGTGCACTTTGTCAGCCATGTGCACATCATGCTGATCCCCGCCCTGCTGCCCGTGCTTCCCGGCCTGATGGGGGTCGGCTTCGTCGAGCTCGGCGTCGCCCTGGCGGTGTTCAACATCGTCTCCGCCCTGGTGCAGGCCCCGTTGGGCTATGCGGTCGACCACTACGGTGCACGCAAAGTGCTCAAGGCCGGGTTGCTGCTGGGAAGCCTCAGCTTCGTGCTGGTGGCGGTCAGCCCAGGCTATGGGGTGCTGCTGGTGGCCTTGGCCCTGGCCGGCCTGGCCAATGGCGTGTACCACCCTGCCGACTATGCGTTGCTGGCCAAGGGCATCGAGCAAAGCCGCCTGGGCCGGGCGTTCTCTATTCATACCTTCGCAGGCTTCCTCGGCGCGGCGGTTACGCCGGCGGTATTTCTGGGTATCACCGCCTTGTTCGGCCTGCAGGCAGCCCTGGCGACGGGCGCGGCATTGGGGGTTGCGGCGTGGCTGTTGATCTCGGTGCCCGGTAGCGGCGTGTATCAGGTTGCCGGCCCAGGCAACAAAACTGCCGCCGCCTGCGCTGATGCGGCCGGCCGCGTGCGCTTGTTCACGTCGATGATCGGCGTGTTGACGGTGCTGTTCATCCTGCTCAACCTGAGCACCAGTGCAATCGAGAAATTCTCCGTGGCCGCTTTGGTCCAGGGGCAAGGCCTGACGCTGGCCTGGGCCAATACTGCACTGACCGCCTTCCTGCTCTGCAGCGCGGCGGGAGTGTTGTGCGGTGGAACCCTGGCTGACCGTACCCGCCGCCATGGCCTGGTGGCGGCACTGGCCTTCGCGCTGGCGGCGGCGCTGACCGCGCTGGTGGCCCTGGGGCTGCTGCGGGACTGGCCGCTGGTGGTGGTGCTGGGCGCGATCGGCTTGCTGACCGGGGTGATCGCCCCATCGCGGGACATGCTGGTCAAAGCGGCTGCGCCGCCAGGGGCCGAGGGTAAAACCTTCGGGCTGGTCTCTACCGGGTTCAATATCGGCGGCGCCATCGGGCCGGTGGGGTTCGGCTGGATGCTTGACCAGCGGCTGGCCAACGGGGTGTTTGCTGCGTCGATGGTGTTCATGTTGCTGACGGTGCTGCTGACTGTGGCGCAGGAGCTGGCAAGGCGGTGCTCGCCCCAAGAGATGCAGCGCCTGTGAAATCGAGCGCCGCGCGGGTTCCGTCGGCCTGCTCCGGGTACAACGGGCGCCCAGCCACTGCAGCGGAATATCAGGCGAGGCCCAGCGACATGCAGGACATTTCTGTACCCCCAGGTCTCAAGCCTGGATAAATTTACCGGCCGCCATTGGTCGCCACCCCCCCGGATGGATTAAAGTATCACCCCTTGCCAGGGCCGCTGACTTCAGCCGCCTGCGGCCCCACACCAGGAACCGTCGACGATGGAACACCGTGAAGCGCTGATCGCGCTGCGCACCTTTCTTTCCACCCAGATCCTAGGCCAGGAAAAACTGGTCGAACGGCTGTTGATCGTGCTGCTGGCCGATGGCCATATGCTGGTGGAAGGTGCTCCGGGGCTGGCCAAGACCAAAGCCATCAAGGAGCTCGCCGAAGGCGTCGAGGCACAGTTCCATCGCATCCAGTTCACCCCCGACCTGCTGCCAGCCGACATCACCGGTACCGAAATCTATCGGCCGGAAACCGGCAGCTTCGTGTTCCAGCAGGGCCCGATCTTCCATAACCTGGTGCTGGCCGACGAAATCAACCGCGCACCGGCCAAGGTGCAGTCGGCGCTGCTCGAAGCCATGGCCGAGCGCCAGGTCAGCGTGGGCCGCAGTACCTACGACCTGTCGCCGCTGTTCCTGGTCATGGCCACGCAGAACCCCATCGAACAGGAAGGCACCTACCCGCTGCCCGAAGCCCAGCTCGACCGTTTCCTGATGCACGTGAAAATCGGCTTCCCCGACGCCGCGGTAGAGCGACGCATCCTGGCCCAGGCCCGCGGCGAAGCCCTGGGCGGCGAAAGCAAACCCGAGCGCCGGGTCAGCCAGCAGGCCATTTTTGCCGCGCGCAAGGAAATCCTCGGGTTGTACATGGCCGACGCGGTTGAGGAATACCTGGTGCAGCTGGTGATGGCCACCCGCACCCCGGCCAAGTTCGACGCCGAACTGGCCGACTGGATCGCCTACGGCGCCAGCCCGCGCGGCTCCATTTCGCTGGACCGCTGCTCGCGCGCGCACGCCTGGCTGGCCGGGCGCGACTTTGTCAGCCCCGAAGACATCCAGGCGGTGCTGTTCGACGTGCTGCGCCACCGCATCATCCTCTCGTTCGAGGCCGAGGCGGCGGGGATCGACCAGGACCGCGTGGTCCAGCGCATCCTCGACGTTGTCGCCGTTGCCTGAACCCATGCCCACCACCCAGCTGGCACAACCAGGCATCCGCATCGGCCTTGCCGAGCTGATCGACATGCGCCATCGCGTGCGCGAAATCCAGCTGTTTTCCAAGCCCGGCCAGCGCAGCCCGCTGGTAGGCCTGCACCACTCCAAGTTGCGCGGGCGCGGCGTGGATTTCGACCAGGTGCGCGTGTACCAGGCCGGCGACGACGTGCGCAACATCGACTGGCGCGTCACCGCCCGTACCCAGGAGCCGCACACCAAGCTGTTCCACGAAGAGCGCGAGCGGCCAATCTTCATCCTCGTCGAGCAGAGCCAGCGGCTGTTCTTCGGCTCCGGGCTGATGTTCAAGTCGGTGCTCGCGGCCCAGGCTGCAGCGCTGTTCGGCTGGGCTGCGCTGGGTCATAACGACCGCATCGGCGGGCTGGTGTTCGGCGACAACGAGCACCACGAAATCAAACCCCGGCGCAGCAAGCAGAGCCTGCTGCAGCTGCTCAACCGCCTGGCCAAGGTCAACCAGGGGCTGCACACCGAGGCCGCGCCCGGGGCTGACAGCCTGGGCCTGGCCCTGCGCCGCGCCCGCGAAGTGCTGCGCCCCGGCAGCCTGGCCATCGTGATTTGCGACGAGCGCTCGCTGAGCGCACAGGTGGAACAGCACCTGGCCATGCTCTCGCGCCATTGCGACCTGCTGCTGCTGCCGGTGTCCGACCCGCTCGACCATGCCCTGCCCGCCGCCGGCCTGCTGCGTTTTGCCCAGCGCAGCGCGCAGCTGGAGCTCGACACCCTCGACGCCAACCTGCGTCAGGCCTACCGTCAGCAGGCCGAAGCGCGCATCGAGCGCTGGGAGCTGATGGCGCAGAAGCTGCGCGTGGTGCTGCTGCCACTGAGCACGCAGAGCGAAATGATCGAGCAACTGCGTGAACACATGAGCGCCCAGCGGCCGCGGAGCGCCTCATGAACCCGCTTGACCAGCTGCACCCGCTGATCGAGCCGGCGCCGGTCGGGCTGTGGCCACCCGCGATCGGCTGGTGGCTGCTGCTGGCCTTGCTGCCGCTGCTGGCCTGGGGCCTGTGGCGGCTGCGCCGCTGGCGCCCCACCAAGCGCCGCATCGTGCGTGCCGAACAACCGCTCGACCCGGTGCGCGTCGAAGCCCTGGCCGAGCTGGCCCGCCTGCCTCGCCCGTACGACGGCGCCCCGGCCGGTGCGTGGCTGCAGCAGATCAACGCCCTGCTCAAGCGCCTGTGCCGCAACCATTATCCGGGGGCCAACAGCCATACCCTCAACGGCCGCCAGTGGCTGGCGTTTCTCGACAACCGCTGTCCGGCCGCCGGCCTGACCCGCTGGATGGTGCTGGTCGAAGGCGCCTACAAACCCGAGTGCAAGCTCGACGACAAAGCCATCGTCGGGCTCAGCCAGGCCGTCGAAACCTGGATCCGCAAGCATGTTTGAACTGGCCTGGCCTTGGGTCTTCACCCTGCTGCCGCTGCCATGGCTGGCGCGCCTGCTGCTGCCTGCCGCCGACAGCGGCGAGCCAGTGCTCAAGGTGGGCTTCCTGAACGAACTGGAAAGCCTGGCCGGGCGCCGTGCGCGGCTCAACCTCCCAACCTGGCGCCAGCAGGCGCCGTTCGTCATCATCTGGCTGTTGCTGCTGTGCGCCGCCGCCCGCCCGCAATGGCTGGGCGAGCCGGTGCCGGTGGCCGCCAGCGGCCGCGACCTGCTGGTGGCGGTCGATGTGTCCGGGTCCATGGACTTCCCCGACATGCAGTGGCAGAACGAAGACATCAGCCGCCTCGACCTGGTCAAAGCGCTGCTTGGCGACTTTCTGCAAGACCGTGAAGGCGACCGCGTGGGCCTGATCCTGTTCGGCAGCCAGGCCTACCTGCAGGCCCCGCTCACCTTCGACCGGCGCACCGTGCGCACCTTCCTCATGGAGGCGCAGATCGGCATCGCCGGCAAGAATACCGCCATCGGCGACGCCATCGGCCTGGCGGTCAAGCGCCTGCGCGAGCGCCCGGCACAAAGCCGGGTGCTGGTACTGATCACCGACGGTGCCAACAACGGTGGGCAGATCCACCCGCTGACCGCCGCGCGCCTGGCAGCCCAGGAAGGCGTGCGCATCTATACCATCGGTATCGGCGCCAACCCCGAAGCCAGTGGCACCCCCGGCTTGCTCGGCCTCAACCCGAGCCTGGACCTGGACGAAGCCGCGCTCAAGGAAATCGCCGACATCAGCCACGGCGCCTACTTCCGTGCCCATGACGGCGCCGAGCTGGACGCCATTGGCGACACCCTGGACCAACTGGAGCCGGTGGCCCAGCAACCGACCCAGGCGCGCACGGCCAAGGCCCTGTACGCCTGGCCCCTGGCCCTGGCGCTGCTGCTCAGCGTGCTGCTGGTAGTAGCGGTGCAATGGCCCGACAACCTGCTGCATCGCCTGCTGCGCAAGCCGCGCTTCCTGCAGCCGCACCCGGAATGGCGCCAGCGCCTCAAGCGCCTGCGCCTGAGGAGACGGCGATGATCGACCTGTGGCCACAATGGCTGCGCCCGCTCTGGCTGCTGGCCGTGCCGCTGCTCGGCTGGCTGCTG
>NZ_JABMCN010000084.1 GCF_013179515.1 Pseudomonas sp. CM27 | reverse complement strand
GCCGATCGGGTGCATCAGGTCGGAACCGGCGCAGATCGCTACCAACCCTGCCAGCGGCCCGTTATGCAAAAAGCCCGGGTCGTTACGCCCGGCCAGCAAAGCAGACAAAGTGCCGCCAACCATGGCCATCAGCGAGTTGATCGCGACCAGGCCGCTGACACCCTGCAGGGTCTGGGCGCTCATCACGTTGAACCCGAACCAGCCGATGATCAGGATCCACGACCCCAGCGCCAGGAAGGGAATGCTTGAAGGCGCAAACGCCACCAGCCGGCCGTCGCGGTAGCGCCCGCGGCGTGGGCCCAGCAGCAACACCGCCGCCAGCGCCAGCCAGCCGCCCATGGCATGCACCACCACGGAACCTGCAAAGTCATGGAACGGTGCTCCGAAACGTGCCTGCAACCAGGCCTGAAGGCCAAGGTTGCCGTTCCAGACCACACCCTCGAAGAAGGGATAGACGAACGCCACGATCAACGCCGTGGCACACAACTGCGGCACAAAGCGCGCCCGCTCGGCAATGCCCCCAGAGATGATCGCAGGGATTGCCGCAGCGAAGGTCAGCAGGAAGAAGCACTTGACCAGCGCATACCCATGGTCGGCAGCCAGCGTTGCCGCCGGCTGGAAAAAATTGACCCCATAGGCGATCCAGTAACCGATGAAGAAGTACACCAGCGCCGAGATGGCAAAGTCGCTGAGGATTTTCGACAAGGCGTTGACCTGGTTCTTGTGACGCACCGTGCCCACTTCGAGAAAGGCGAAGCCGGCATGCATGGCCAGCACCAGAATGGCGCCCATGAGAATGAACAGGGTATTGGAACCGTGGACCAGGGAGTCCGTCGCACTATGCATGTTTTCCATGAATCAGGCAGACCTGCTGAAAAGGCACCAGGACAGTTCAAGAACCTGCATCCATGCACCGATTCGGTGCCAGCCCCCTGCCCTGTTTCGGTGTGCCGGGCGGAGCCTGCGTGGTTTTTTCTTGGGTTTGTCGTGGATTGGGTTAAGGTTTATCGGAACCCGCTGCGCTGGCGCCCTGAATCGGCGCAAAAACCGCCTATGGCGCCCCGCAACGTGGCAAAGACTTAGCAAGGCCCATACCAGCATCGGCACTTGAACCTTCCGCGTGTGCTATCACTCGAACTACCAACACTCATCAACAGGGAGAGGCCCATGGCCAGCAAATCGGCAAAGACTGCTCAAGAGATATTGATGGCTGACTTCCAGGCCTTGGTGCGCGACACCGAGAGGCTGCTGGCCGACACCGCCAACCTGGCGGGCGACCAGGCAGACGAACTGCGCGGGCAGATCCACGACCGCCTGGCCCAGGCCCGCGAAACCCTGCAGCTGACCCAGGACTCGGTGCGTGAACGCGGCCAGGCGGCGCTGGGCAGCGCCGAGCAGTACGTGCAGGACAACCCGTGGCAGGCGATCGGAATCGCCGCCGGCGTCGGGCTGTTGATCGGCCTGATGGCTAACCGGCGCTGAGGGGATCCCATGGAGAATGACGCCAACGGCGCCAGCGCCTCGGGCAAGCGCCTGGGCGCGGCCGCGCTGGGGCTGCTGCACAGCCACATCGAACTGTTCGGCATCGAGTTGCAGGAGCAGAAAGGGCGCACCCTGAGCCTGCTGCTGTTCGCAGGCCTCGCCCTGGTTTTTGCCTTGCTGTTGCTTACCGCACTGTCCGGATTGTTGCTGGTGCTGCTGTGGGACAGCTATCGCCTGGCCGGCATCATCGGCCTGTGCGTGTTCTACGGGATGGCCGCGCTGTATTGCGGGATTCGCCTGAAAGCGGCGGTGTTCGACGAGTCGTCGCCGTTCGGCGCCACCCTCGAGGAACTCGCCAAGGACCGGGAGCGCCTGTTGCCATGAACCTGCCAGAACTACCCAACACACGTAACCCGCGCGAACTGCGCAAGGCGCTGCTGCGCCTGCGCATGGAAATGCACCGCCAGGAAATCCGGCATGAGTCCGGGCAACTGCTCGAGCCACTGCGCCGCGTGCGCGGCATGGGCAGCTCGCTGCAGGGCGGGCTGGGCATCAAGCATGCGCCGCTGTGGGGGATTGGCGCCATGGTGGCGCTGGGCTTCCTGACCGGCAAGGGTGTGCGCAGCGGCAACCTGACCCGTCTTGTACGCCTGGGCAGCAGCCTGCTGCCGCTGGTGCGCCTGTACCTGCAAGGCGACCGCCGGCCGTGACCTGAGCGCAGGGCCGCGTTGCGGCCCTTTCGCGAAACAAGGCCGCGCTTGCAGGATATGCTCTGCTCACCGACCTACCGGAGACCGCGCCTTGGAATGGAACACCCTGTTGACCCGCGAACGCCTGGGCAAAGCGTTGTACAGCGCCGATGAGCTCGGCCGCAGCCCTTTTCACAAAGACCACGACCGCATCATCTTCTCCGGAGCATTCCGCCGCCTCGGGCGCAAGACCCAGGTGCACCCGGTTTCCAGCAACGACCACATCCACACCCGCCTGACCCACTCGCTGGAAGTCAGTTGCGTTGGCCGCTCCCTGGGCATGCGCGTTGGCGAAACCTTGCGCGACAGCCTGCCGGACTGGTGCGCGCCCAGCGACCTGGGCATGATCGTGCAGTCGGCCTGCCTGGCCCACGACATCGGCAACCCGCCGTTCGGGCACTCGGGCGAGGACGCCATCCGCCACTGGTTCCAGCAGGCCGCCGGGCGCGGCTGGCTGGACGACATGAGCGACGACGAGCGGGCAGACTTCCTCAACTTCGAAGGCAACGCCCAGGGTTTTCGCGTACTCACCCAGCTGGAGTATCACCAGTTTGACGGCGGCACCCGGCTGACCTATGCCACCCTGGGCACCTATTTGAAGTACCCCTGGAGCGCTCGCCACGCCGACGCCTTGGGTTACAAGAAACACAAGTTCGGCAGCTACCAGAGCGAACTGCCCCTGCTGGAGCAGATCGCCCGCAAGCTCGGCCTGCCGCAGCTGGAGCCCCAGCGCTGGGCCCGCCACCCGCTGGTGTACCTGATGGAGGCTGCCGATGACATCTGCTACGCCTTGATCGACCTGGAAGACGGCCTGGAAATGGAGCTGCTGCAATACGCCGAAGTCGAAGCGTTGCTGCTGGACCTGGTCGGCGATGACCTGCCGGAAACCTACCGCCAGCTAGGTCCAAGGGACTCCCGTCGGCGCAAGCTGGCGATCCTGCGCGGCAAGGCCATCGAGCACCTGACCAACGCCGCCGCCCACGCCTTCGTCGAACAACAGCGGGCCTTGCTGGCCGGGCAGCTGGCGGGCGACCTGGTCGAGCACATGCACGGTCCGGCCAAGCGCTGCGTGCTGCAGGCCAAGGACATGGCGCGCAACAAGATCTTCCAGGACAAGCGCAAGACCCTGCACGAGATTGGTGCCTACACCACCCTGGAAATTCTGCTCAATACCTTCTGTGGTGCTGCACTGGAGCAGCACGGTGGGCGCAGCCCATCCTTCAAAAGCCGCCGGGTGCTGGACCTGATCGGCAACAATGCGCCGGACCCCCACGGTTCGCTGCACAGCGCCTTTCTGCGCATGATCGACTTCATTGCCGGCATGACCGATAGCTACGCCAGCGAAATGGCCCGGGAAATGACCGGGCGCTCCAGCCCGAGCTGAACCTGGCACGGGTGTGGCCTGGGCGTCGCTCGGCGCCGCACCCGTGCATTGCAGGAAACTTCCTACATATACAACGACCAAACTAAACAGCACGAATAAAAACCGCCGAAAAGTTACCAATCTCGCTCTGATATCGAATTGAACACGGCAATTTCGTAGTCTGTTTTGTTTTATCTTGTAAGCCATTTCCCATATGGGGCCAATAGCCCTTCCTCGTATGCCCGACGACTTCCAACTGCGATAAGGTGCTGCCTGCCACCCTCCATCGCCCGCAGGGAAGTTCAACATGCATTCAATATTTATTGTCGACGATCACCCCGTCATCCGCCTGGCTGTCCGTATGTTGCTGGAAAACCAGAACTACAAGGTCGTCGGCGAATCGGACAACGGCGTAGACGCCATGCAGATGATTCGCGAAACCGCCCCTGACCTGGTCATCCTCGACATCAGCATTCCCAAGCTGGACGGGCTGGAGGTGCTTTCCCGTTTCCAGGCCATGGCTTTGCCACTGAAAGTTCTGGTGCTGACTGCGCAGTCTCCCGAGTTGTTCGCCGTGCGTTGCATGCATTCGGGTGCCGCAGGCTTCGTGTGCAAGCAGGAAGACCTCAACGAACTGCTCAGTGCAATCAAGGCCGTGCTGGCCGGCTACAACTACTTCCCCAGCCAGGCAATCAAGCACAACCAGGCAGTTGATGCCGACCTGCAACTCTTTCGCCAGGTGAATGACCGCGAACTGATGGTGTTGCAACTTTTTGCGCAGGGTCGCTGCAACAAGGATATTGCCAAGGGCATGTTCCTCAGCAGCAAGACCGTCAGTACCTACAAGAAGCGCCTCATGCACAAACTCAAGGTCAATACGCTGGTCGACCTGATCGACATGGCCAAACGCAACGCGCTGGTCTGAGCATGGTCATGCCCCGCCCTGGCGCCCGCCTGCTGCTCGCCCTGCTGCTGTGCAGTGGCGTGGTACAGGCGACTCATCACGACACCTCCACCTACGCAGTGCTGGCACGCTCGACAGCCCGGCCGACACCGCCTGAGCTTACCCTCGAACAACGGCAGTGGCTGCAAAGCCGGCAGGAGCTGGTGCTGGGCACCTCGGCACCGGACTACCCGCCATTCGACATCACCAGTGGCGGGCGCGACTACCAGGGTCTTACCGCCGAGTATGCAAGCCTGATCGGCGCAGCCTTGCAGTTGCCGGTGCGGGTGCTGCGTTTCTCCAGCCGCCAGGCGGCGGTAGAGGCGCTGCGGCGCGGCGATATCGACCTGCTGGGCAGCGCCAACGGTTACGAAGCGGCCAGCGATGGCCTGGCGCTGTCGCAGCCCTATGCCATCGATCAACCAGTGCTGGTAACGCGTGAAGACGACAGCCGGGCGCTGGACATGGGCCTGAGCGGCATGCGCCTGGGTATGCTCTACCATTATCTGCCGGGGCAGGAAGTGCGCAGCACCTACCCCCAGGCCAGGCTGCAGGCTTTCGGTTCTTCCAGCGAGGCCCTGAGTGCCGTGGCATTCGGCCAGGCCGACGTGTTCATCGGCGACACCATCTCCACTCACTACCAGCTCAGCCGCGGCCACCTGCCCCGCCTGCGCATGGCCAACTTCAGCAAGCACGAGGCCATCGGCTTCGGTTTTGCCTTGCGCCAGCAGGACACACTGCTGCTGGAACTGGTGAATGCCACCCTGGACAGCCAGACCCAGGCCGTGCACGCCAGTATCTTCAAACGCTGGAGCGCTGGCAGCGATCTGTTGCTGACCGACCGCAAACTGCAGTTGACCACCGCCGAGGCGCAGTGGCTCAAAGATCACCCGGTCATGCGCGTGGTGATCGATGATACGGCTGCGCCGCTGTCCTATTTCGATGGTTCAGGGCACTTTCGTGGCATCACTGCCGATCTGCTGGAGCTCATCCGCCTGCGCACCGGCTTGCGATTCGAGGTGCAGCGCGCCAGCGGCATCGCCGACATGCTCGCCCGGCTCAAGGATGGCCGCGCGGATGTCATCGCCGCGTTGGTCAGCGGCGGAGTGCCCGAGGGCGACCTGCAAATCAGCCGGCCTTATCTGGAAAGCGCCTACGTGCTGGTCAGCCGCGACGGCAGCAAGGCATTGGGCACACTGGAGCAGTTGCAGGGGCACCGCATCGCCATCACGCGCTACAGCGACATGGACGCCATGCTGTCCCGGGATTACCCGCAGATTGGCTGGGTCGAAACCGAAAGCGCGTTCTACTCCCTGGCGCTACTCAAGAGTGGCGCCGTGGATGGCGTCATCACCACCCTGATCGATGCCAACCATGCCTTGGCCGGCAACCCCGAGCTGGTCATCCGCACCACCGTCGGCAGCGAACCGGCGAACTTTGCCATGGCGACCAGCGCACCGTCACAGACCCTGGTGTCGATCCTCGACAAGGCCCTGCTGAGCATCTCGCCCGAAGAGCTGGGGGTGATCAACAACCGCTGGCGCGGCTTCGGCCTGCATGACGACGGTAACGGCCAGGGTTACAGTCGGCTGACGCTGCAGGTGGTGCTGGGTACGGCCGTGCTCCTGCTGCTGGCGCTGCTGTGGAACGCCCGGCTGCGCCTGCAGATTCGCCAGCGCCAACGCGCCGAACGCGCGCTGAACGACCAGCTCGCGTTCATGCGCGCGTTGCTCAATGGCACGCCTCACCCCATGTACGTGCGTGACCGCGAGGGCTGCCTGCAAAGCTGCAACTTCAGCTACCTGGAAGCCGTGCAGGCCCGCTCAGACGACATCATCGGCAAGCAGCTGGACGGCAGCCTGTTCGCCGACAGCGAACAGAGCCGGCAAATTCAGGCCGACTACCAGAAAGTCATGGCCGAGGGTTCGCCGCTGATCATGGACCGGCCACTCCGGATCAAGGGCCGGGACATGACCATCTACCACTGGATACTCCCCTACCGAGACTCGCTGGGTGAGGTGCGCGGCATCATCGGCGGCTGGATCGACATCAGCGAACGCCGCCAACTGGTTCTGGAGCTGCGCCAGGCCAAGCAGCAGGCCGACGATGCCAACCGCGCCAAAAGCACCTTCCTGGCCACCATCAGTCACGAAATCCGCACCCCGATGAATGCTGTCATCGGCATGCTCGAACTGGCGGTAAAACGCGCCGACCAGGGTAGGGTGGACCGCAGCGCACTGGAGCTCGCCCACCATTCGGCAAAGGACCTGCTGGGCCTGATAGGCGATATCCTCGATATCGTGCGCATCGAGTCCGGGCACTTGTCACTGGCGCCAGAGGCGGTCGACCTGGCCGCCCTGATTGAATCCGTAGGGCGGATTTTCGATGGCCAGGCGCGGCAGAAAGGCCTGGCCCTGGAAGTGACGATCACACCGGCCGCACGCTGCCACGCCTGGCTCGACCCGCTGCGCTTCAAGCAAGTGCTGTCCAACCTGGTGAGCAATGCCATCAAGTTCACCGAACATGGCGGAGTGCGCATCAGCGTCGACCTGCTGGCTGACGACACCGGCAAGCCCGCAGTGCTGGAGCTGGAAGTGCGCGACAGTGGCATCGGCATCCACGCCGATGACCTGCAGCGCCTGTTCAACCCGTTCATCCAGGCCAACCCGCACAGCCAGGGCGCCCGCGCGGGTACCGGGCTGGGCCTGGCGATCTGCCGCAACCTGTGCGAAATGATGGGTGGCAGCCTGAGCATCAAAAGCCTGGAGAGTGTCGGCACCCGGGTGCGCATGAAGATGCCGCTGCAGCAGGTTGATGCTGCAGCACCCACCCCGCTGCCTGAACACCTCGATGTACCCGACCCACGCCTGAACGTCCTGGTGATCGACGACCACCCGGCCAACCTGGAACTGATGGCGCAGCAGCTCGGCTACCTGAATCTGGAGCACACCTGCGCGCGCGATGGCCGCGAGGGCCTGGCCATCTGGCGGGCGGGCGACTTCGATGTGCTGGTGCTCGACTGCAACATGCCGCACATGAACGGTTATCAACTGGCGACCGCCGTGCGCACCGAAGAACGCCATGGCAAGCGTCTGCGCTGCACCATCCTTGGCTACACCGCCAACGCGCAGCCAGAAGTACACCGCAAGTGCTTGAGTGCGGGCATGGATGACTGCCTGCTCAAACCCATCAGCCTGAGCACCCTCAGCCAGCACCTGGCGGGCATTCGTCCGCGCCGGCAGAAAAAACTCAGCCGCACACCCTACAGCCTGGACGGCCTGGCCGCAGTCATCGGGCCTGCGCCAGCCGACCGCCAGCGCTTCCTGCTGGCGTTGCAACAGAGCCTGCAGGCCGACCTGGCCACCTTGATGGCGCTGCACCCGGAGCACGACGGCCCTGCGATTGCCGACCACGCCCACAAAGTGCTCAGCGCCGCGCGCATGCTGGAAGCCCCCCGCCTGATGGCGGCCTGCGATGCCTTGGCGGTCAGTGGCTTGCCCTGCGCCCAGCTGCGCCTGCGTCGCCAGTCTCTGGCGCGGCACATGTGCCGGGTGGAACGCGCACTGGCCAAGGAGCTGGCCGCAGCGACCTGCACTCAGGCAGGCAGCGAAGCGCGTTAGCTGGTAGACTGCGCGGCGTTATTACCTAAGAGGATTGTTTCATGGCCACAAACCGCTCCCGTCGTCTGCGCAAGAAGCTGTGTGTCGACGAGTTTCAGGAATTGGGCTTCGAGCTGAACCTGGAATTCAAGGAAGATCTGGATGACCAGGCAATCGATGCTTTCCTCGACGCGTTTCTGGCTGAAGCCATGGACGCCAACGGCCTGGACTATGTAGGCGGTGACGATTTCGGCCTGGTGTGCTCGGTCAAGCGCGGCTCGGTCAGCGAAGAGCAACGCGCTGCCGTTGAAGCCTGGCTCAAAGGTCGCAGCGAACTGACCAAAGTCGAGGTCAGCCCGCTGCTCGACGCCTGGTACCCGGAAAAGCCGATCAACAAGGCTGAGTAATACTCGCCTGGTTCAATCGGTAGAAGGCCACCCTCGCGGTGGCCTTTTTTATGCGCGGTGCTTTTTCAGGAAGGGCGCTTTTCCGTCGAACGTGGCGCATCATCGCTGCGCTTGGGGCATAATGCGTAGGCTTTCGTCGTGGGGCCATCATCTCATACAGCCCCAAGCCCATTCCCCTCGCCGCAGGGTATTTACTCGCTATGATCAAAACGCTTCGTCCCCTGATTCTTGCCGGCCTGCTGCTGCCACTTGCCTTGCCCAGCCAGGCCGCCGCCGTCAATACCACGCTCCCCGCCAAGGTCCAGCAGGCCCTCAAGGCCAACAAGTTGCAAGACACCGCCTTGTCACTGGTGATGCTGCCGCTGGACGGTCCCGGCACCGCGACCGTGTTCAATGCCGATGTTTCAGTGAACCCGGCTTCGACCATGAAACTGGTCACCACCTACGCCGCCCTCGAACTGCTGGGCCCGACCTTCCAGTGGAAAACCGAGTTCTACACCGACGGCACCCTGAGCAACGGCGTACTCAACGGCAACCTGTACCTCAAAGGTGGCGGTGACCCGAAACTGAACATGGAAAAACTGTGGCTGCTGATGCGTGACCTGCGCGCCAACGGCGTGCGCACCATCACCGGTGACCTGGTGCTGGATCGCAGTCATTTCGTGCAACCCAACCTGCCGCAGTTCAACGACGACGGCGGCGATGTTAACAAACCCTTTCTGGTCAAGCCCGACTCGCTGCTGGTCAACCTCAAGGCCCTGCGCTTCGTGGCCCGCAACGATGGCGGCAAAGTCACCATCGCGGTCGAGCCACCGATTGCCAGCATCCGCATCGACAACCAGGTCAAGGCAGTGGCGTCCAGGCAGTGTACCGGTGATGTGCGCTACAACCCGGTACCCCAGGCCGATGGCATCAGCGTGACGGTCAGCGGCCAGCTGGGTGACGGCTGCAATTCGCAGACCTACCTGTCGCTGCTCGACCACTCGACTTACGCTGCCGGTGCCGTCCGCGCAATCTGGAACGAGCTGGGTGGCAGCATCCAGGGTGGTGACCGCGTCGAAAACGTTCCCAAGAGCGCTCGCTTGCTGGCCCGTGCCTTCTCGCCAGACCTGGTGGAAGTGATCCGCGACATCAACAAGTACAGCAACAACACCATGGCCCAGCAGTTGTTCCTCAGCCTGGGCGCGCAGTTCCGCACCGATGCCGATGGCGACGATGCCCGTGCCGCCCAGCGCGTGGTGCGCCAGTGGCTGGCGAAAAAAGGCATCACCGCGCCACACCTGGTGATGGAAAACGGCTCTGGCCTGTCGCGCGCCGAGCGGGTCAGCACCCGGGAAATGGCGGCGATGCTGCAGGCCGCCTGGAAAAGCCCCTACGCGGCAGAATTCATGAGCTCGATGCCACTGGTGGGCATGGACGGCACCATGCGCAAGCGCCTGAAGCGCACCGCCATGACCGGTGAAGGGCATATCAAGACCGGCACGCTGAACACCGTGCGGGCGATTGCCGGCTTCAGCCGTGACAGCAACGGCCATACCTGGGCGGTGGCGGCGATCCTCAACGACCCGAAACCGTGGGGCGCATCGCAAGTGCTGGACCAGGTGCTGCTGGACCTGTATCGCCAGCCGAAGCTGGCCGGCAGCACCGCTGCCAACTGATTGCACGGTTCGTCCCGGCGCTTGCGCGGCTAACGCCGCGAAGCGCCGGGACAGGCAAACCACAACTGTTACGCCGACTCGCCCTCCACCCGGTCCCGCCCGGCCTGCTTGGCCGCATACACCCCGGCATCGGCCCGTAGCAGCAACGCATCGGCGCCCTCCCCCGGCCGCCACCCCGCCACGCCAAAGCTCGCGGTGACCGTGCCCACCCCCTCCACCGACAGATTGCGCAGCCCTTGCCACAACTCCAGCGCCAGCAGCCGTGCCTGCTCGGCATCGCTGCCCGGGCACAGCACCATGAACTCCTCCCCCCCCAACCGGCAGAACACATCGGTGCGCCGCAAGCGCTGGCCGATGCGCTGACACAGGCTACGCAGCACCCGGTCGCCCACGGCATGGCCAAAGCGGTCATTGATACGCTTGAAGTGATCGATGTCGAGCATGATCACCGCCAGCGCCAGGCCATCGCGATCAGCCCGTTCCAGTTCCACCTTGAGCCGCTCCTGGAAGTAGCGGCGGTTATGAATGCCGGTCAGCGAGTCGGTAACCGACAGCGCCCGTAACTCCTCCTCCACGCCCTTGAGGTCGGAGATATCGGTGAGATAGCCGTGCCACAGGGTGCAGCCCTGCTCGCCCACCTCCGGTGTGGCCTCGCCACGCACCCAGCGCAGGCCGGCCCGTGGCAGGCAGACGCGGTATTCTTCCCGCCAGGGCGACAGGTGTTCGGCCGAGTACCAGACGGAACGGCGCACACGGTCCAGGTCATCGGGGTGAATACGCTCGAAAACCGGCGTGGCATCTTCGCGCAACTGCTGCAGATCGACTTCGTAGATGTCGTACAGGCCCATGCTCGCGTACGGAAAGCACGAGTGGCCGTCGGCATCCAGCCGATACTGGTAGATACCACCGGGTACCTCGGCACTGAGCTTTTCCAGCAAGCGGTCACGCGCGGCCAGCGCCTCATGCACCCGGCGCCGCTCGGTCACATCGATGCAAATGGCCAGGTAGCCAACCCACAAACCCTGCTCGTCAAGCATGGCGGTGACCAGCATGTTGGCCACCAGCTGACTGCCATCGGCGCGCAACAAGGTCCATTCGCCGGGTTCGCCGCCCTGCTCCCGAACCGTCTCGGCAAACATGGCTTGGCCGCCGGCAATGGGGCGACCAAAGCGCAGGCTCATGGCCTGCGCACGCAAGCTCAATTCCTCAGGGAGCACCAGGTTTTCAAGGCGCAACTGGCCGATCGCCGCGCTGGCCGGATAGCCGAGCATCTGCTCGGCACCGGCATTGAAGGTAGTGACCACGCCCTTGAGGTTGGTGGCGATGATGGCGACCTGGGTCGCAGCATCCAGCACGCTGCGCAGCTGGTTGTGGGTGCCACGCAGCGACTGCTCGCTGACCCGTAGCTCTGCGGTGCGCTGCTCGACGAGGGCCAGGGCACGCTGCCTCTGGCTGAACAGGCTGTACAGCAGGACACTGAGCAGCAGGCTCAACAGCCCGCCCAGCAGGCTGATTGCCAGCACCGCAGATGAACGATTGGCCTGTACGAACGCCAGGCTCGGTCGAATATTCAACTGGAATTGATGGTCAGCCAGGTGCAGCAGCCGGTTGCTGGCCAATGACAAACGCGCGACCTGGTTCTGCGAGTCGAACAGTACTTCGGGGCCTTGCAGCCCGGTCGGGTCGACAATAGTAACGACCAGATTGTCATCGGCCGCCACCGGCCGGCCATCACTGACCAGCTGCCGCATGCTCAACAAGGCCATCACATAGCCCGCTGCCGCGCCGTGGGGGTTGGCATCGGAAAACACCGGCGCAACCATCAGCAGGGCACGCGCATCCGAGGTGCCATCGAACAGGGCAATTGGCTCGGACACCGCCATGCTGTCCGGTCCTAGGGCACGTGCAAGGGCCGCCTGAGGAACACCTTGCCCGGCCAGGTCCAGACCAGGCGGCAATCCGGGCATTTCAGCCGGCTGGGTATACAGCACCGGGAAGTAATGGTCGCGCAGTGGCGCATCGCGCCACTGGCCTTGCGAGTCCTGGTCACGGATCGCATAGCCCGAGCCGGAATCGGCCAGGCGCTCGAACTCGGCCCGCTGCCCGGCTTCGACCCGCGGCGCCCAGGCATAGGCCAAGGTCCGGTGGAGCAATGGCCGGGCATAACCGTCGAATTCGCGCGGGGTAATTTCGTGGGAGAAGCTGAAGAACCGCCGCAGCCCGGCCAGGCGCTGCTGCTGTTCGTCAAAACGCTCGGCGATACGGCTGAAGCGTTCGCTGGCCAGCAGCTCGAAACGCTGGCGCAACTGCTGCTTGTATAAAGACTGCGCGGCAAGCGCCAGGGCGGCCGTCAACAAAGCGCCCGCTACCAGCGCCACCAGTGCGAGCGCCCAGGCGGACACCGCTTCTGTGCACAGGCCAGATAACCTCGCACGCACGCCATGCTTTGACATACACACATCTCGTCACGTCAGCGTCCTGCGGATTATCTTGCCCTGCCCTCAGTTATAGCTATTGGCCATCAGCCGCGCAATGTACCTCGTCGCCTCAGCGCAATTGCAGGCGCCAGGCCCGGTGGATACGGTTGTTGCGAGCGAAGTCCGGGTCCAGGGTCTGGGCTGTGATTTCCTCGACTGCGTAACGCGCCATCAGGTGCTCGTCCAGCTGGAACTTGCGGAAGTTGTTGGAGAAGTACAGCACGCCGCCCGGCTCCAGGCGGGCCATGGCCAGGTCCAGCAGTTGCACGTGGTCGCGCTGCACGTCGAACACGCCTTCCATACGCTTGGAGTTGGAGAAGGTTGGCGGGTCGATGAAGATCAGGTCGTAGCTGTCGCGGTTGCCTTCCAGCCAGGCCATCACATCGCTCTGCTCCAGGCGATTGCGCTCGGAGAAGCCATTGAGCGCCAGGTTGCGCCGCGCCCAGTCCAGGTAGGTTTTCGACAAGTCCACGCTGGTGGTGCTGCGCGCCCCGCCCTTGGCGGCATGCACGGTAGCCGTCGCGGTGTAGCAGAACAGGTTGAGGAAGCGCTTGCCGGCGGCTTCACGCTGGATGCGCATGCGCATCGGCCGGTGGTCGAGGAACAGCCCGGTGTCGAGGTAATCGGTGAGGTTGACCAGCAGCTTGACGCCACCTTCGCTCACTTCCTGGAAGCGGCCTTCAGTCGCCTGGCGCTCGTACTGGCGCGTACCGCTCTGCCGTTCGCGGCGCTTGAGCACCACACGCTGCGGCGAAATGACCAGCGCTTGCGGGATGGCCGCCAGCGCATCGAGCAGGCGCGCCTGGGCCTTTTCCGGGTCGATCGAACGTGGCGCGGCGTATTCCTGCACGTGCACCCAGTCATGGTACAGGTCGACTGCCAGGGCGTACTCCGGCATGTCGGCATCATACAGGCGGTAGCAGTCGACCTGCTCGCGACGGGCCCACTTGCCCAGTTGCTTGAGGTTTTTCTGCAGGCGGTTGGCGAACATCTGCGCGCCTTCCGACAAACGCGCCGGCTCGCTGGCCACAGCGGCCTGCTGGCGAGGTTCGCTGCCTTCAGGTTGGGCCTCGCGGCGCTCGCCGGTGACGAACTGGTCGGGCTGCACCTTGAACAGCAGCAGCTTGCACGGCAAGGCGCCGTTCCAGAACGCGTATTGCTTGTGGCTGCGAATGCCCATGCGCTTGCCCAGCTGAGGCGCGCCGGTGAACACCGCGGCCTCCCAGCCCATGCATGCCTGACGCAGGCGCTCGCCAAGGTTCTGGTAGAGATACAGCAGGCTGGCTTCGTCACCCAGGCGCTCGCCGTACGGTGGGTTGCTGATGACCAGACCTTTCTGGTTCTGGTCCGGGCGCGGCTCGAAGCTGCTGACTTCGCCCTGGTAGATTTTCACCCAGTCGCCCAGCCCGGCACGCTCGACGTTGTTGCGACCCGGCTGGATCAGCCGCGGATCGGCTTCGTAGCCACGGATCCACAGCGGCGGCCGGGCCAAGCCGGCCTGCGCCCGCGCCTGCGCCTCGTCATGCACCTTGCGCCACAGCGCTGGCACGTGACCAAGCCAGGCACTGAAGCCCCAGCGTTCACGCTTGAGGTTGGGGGCGATGTCGGCGGCGATCATCGCCGCTTCGACCAGGAAGGTACCCACGCCGCACATCGGGTCGGCCAGCGCGCCACCTTCGGCGGCGATACGTGGCCAGCCAGCACGGATCAGCACCGCCGCTGCCAGGTTTTCCTTCAGTGGCGCAGCACCTTGCTGCAGGCGGTAGCCACGCTGGTGCAGGCTGTGCCCCGACAGGTCGAGGGAGAGAATCGCCTCGCCACGGTCCAGGCGCAGGTGTACGCGCACGTCCGGGTCGATCTTTTCAACCGATGGGCGCAGGCCTTCGCGGTTGCGCAGCTTGTCGACGATGGCATCCTTGACCTTCAGCGCGCCGAAGTGGGTGTTGTCGATGCCCGAGCCGTGGCCGCTGAATTCCACCGCCAGGGTGCCGTCAGCCGCCAGGTGGTCGGCCCAGTCCAGCGCATTGACGCCATCGTAGAGGTCGTCGGCGTTCTTCATGGAGAAGCGCTTGAGCACCAGCAGCACGCGGTTGGCCAGGCGTGACCAGACGCACAGACGGTAGGCGGTTTCCATGTCGGCTTCGCCGCGAATGGCCGAGGTGTGCTCACGCACCTCCTCCAGGCCGAGGCTCCGGGCCTCTTCGGCGAGCAGGCCTTCCAGGCCTTTGGGGCAAGTGAGATAAAGTTCGAAACGGTCCGACATGAGTAATCCAGCGCCTTTGGGCTATTTGACTGACGGGGCGACGCATCGCCCCGCGATGTTTGCCCGCATGCCTTCCAGCAGGCGTGCGGGTGGCCTTTGCTGCACGCAAGCGTGCCTTGCAAGGCCGGGCCGCCTGACCGATCTGCGCTTGGCCCAGTGGCAAAGACAGCTTAGATCATCAGGCAGTATTAAAAATTCTGGCGATTACCGGGCCCATGTGACCCTTCGTCGCATTTCAAATTATTTCTGTCACACGCCAACTGCGCTGGCGAAATGACGTCAATGATCGGCAAACCCCGATCATAGCGGGCTCAACGCCAAACAAGGTTGAGTCGCATTTATTTACTTATCTCCTCACCCTCGGAAAGGTTACGTCCTTATGACAAATCGATCATTCACAGGGTGACTCGCATTCGTTAGAACTGGTCTCAGGCCGCTTCGCAACGAGGCGGCACCTTCAGCTCGCCACGCCGGCAGCGAGCGCAAACCGGCAGAAAGACTCTGCCCGGCCTCGGAGAGGCCGACGGGACATTACAGTCAACAAGTGAGGGCAACACCCTATGAGAAGACTTAAGCGTGATCCGTTGGAAAGAGCATATTCACGTGGCTACCAATACGGGGTCACCGGCAAATCCCGCGAACTTTGCCCCTTCAATCTTCCTTCTGTTCGCCAAGCCTGGATCAACGGCTGGCGTGAAGGTCGCGGTGATAACTGGGACGGAATGACTGGCACCGCTGGCATCCATAGACTCAACGAAAATCACGCCGTTGGCTGATCGAGGACACTGAATTCGAGTTACCATGCGCGCCCCATCCGGGCGGCGGGCTACGGCCCAGGGGCCCCTTGATGGGGCCCTTTTTCATGCCTGCCGTTCAGGCCTTCGGTAGCGCCGCAATGGCATCCACCGACTCGCGAATCAGCGACGGCCCCTTGTAGATGAAGCCCGAGTAGATCTGCACCAGGCTCGCCCCGGCAGCGATTTTCTCGGCGGCATGGCGGCCTTCGGTAATACCGCCGGCAGCGATGATCGGCAACTTGCCGCCCAGCTCCCCCGCCAGCACCTTGACGATGTGCGTGCTCTTCTCCAGCACTGGCGCGCCCGACAGGCCGCCCGCCTCGCCACCATACGGCAGCGCTTCGACACCTTCACGGCCCAGCGTGGTGTTGGTGGCAATCACCCCGTCCATGCCCGATTCCATCAGTGCGGCGGCCACCAGGGCGGTTTCTTCATCGCTCATGTCAGGGGCAATCTTGATCGCCAGCGGCACGCGCTTGCCATGACTGACGGCCAGCTGCTCGCGGCGCTCGGCCAGGGCATCGAGCAACTGCTTGAGCGAGTCGCCGAACTGCAGGCTGCGCAGGCCGGGGGTGTTGGGCGAACTGACATTGACCGTGACATAGCTGGCGGCGCTATACACTTTGTCCAGGCAGATCAGGTAGTCATCGACGGCGCGCTCCACCGGGGTATCGAAGTTCTTGCCGATGTTGATGCCCAGTACACCGCTGTAGCGCGAAGCACGCACGCGGCCGAGCAGGTGATCGACACCCAGGTTGTTGAAGCCCATGCGGTTGATGATGGCCGTCGCTTCCGGCAGGCGGAACAGCCGCGGCTTGGGGTTGCCCGGCTGTGGCCGCGGGGTGACCGTGCCGATTTCGACAAAGCCGAAGCCCAGCTGGGCGAACCCGTCGATGGCCGCGCCGTTCTTGTCCAGACCTGCCGCCAGGCCCACCGGGTTGGCGAAGTTCAAGCCCATGACCGTGACCGGCAATGCCGCAGGCTGCTTGCACAGCACACCGTTGAGGCCAAGACGGCCACCGGCGCCGATCAGGTCCAGGGACAGGTCGTGGGAGGTTTCCGGGGAAAGCTTGAACAGCAGCTGGCGGGCCAGGGTATACATGGGCGGGCAAGGCTCAGGGTGAGTGAGGGGGCGATTATAGCCAGCGAGGGGCTGGCAGGACAGTAAATCATGGCCTGCCTTGCAAGCCCTGGCACATGCGTTGCACCTGCAAGGCCACAGCCTTCTCAGTACGGGCGAGGAACCTTGTGAATACTGTACCCCGAGCAACCCCGCTGGCCTGGGCCAAAGGCAGTGACACGCCGGAGAAACCCAGCCTGAACATCGGCTACATGGCCCTGACCGACTGCGCCTCGGTGGTGGTGGCCGCCACCCAGGGCTTCGCCCAGCAATACGGCCTTACCCTCAACCTCAGGCGCCAGGGCTCCTGGGCCGGGCTGCGCGACAAGCTGGTCAGTGGCGAACTGGACGCCGCGCACTGCCTGTACGGCCTGGTCTATGCCGTACACCTGGGCATCGGCGGCGCACCGGCCAGCGACATGGCGGTGCTCATGGGGCTGAACCAGAACGCACAGGCCATCAACCTGTCGCCTGCCCTGCAGCGCAAGGGCGTGACCAGTCCTGAAGCATTGGCGCAGCGGGTGCACCAACAGGGCGCGCGCCTGACCTTTGCCCAGACATTCCCCACTGGCACCCACGCCATGTGGCTGTATTACTGGCTGGCCAGCCAAGGCATTCACCCGCTGCACGATGTCGACAGCGTGGTGGTACCGCCAGCGCAGATGGCCGCGCACATCGAGGCCGGCCGCATCGACGGCTTTTGCGTCGGCGAACCTTGGGCTGCCGATGCAGTCGCCCGGGGCCAGGGTTTCACCCTGGCCACCAGCCAGTCGATCTGGCCGGACCACCCGGAAAAGGTTCTGGCCTGTGCCCGCGGCTTCGCCGAGCGCTACCCCAATAGCGCGCGCGCACTGATCAAGGCGGTACTTGCTGCCAGCCGGTTCATCGAGCAGAGCCCGGAAAACCGCCGCAGCACCGCACAACTGCTCAGCGGCAGCGCCTACCTGGACACCCCCGTGGAAAGCATCGAACCCCGCCTGCTCGGCCACTACCAGGATGGCCTGGGCAACCACTGGCAAGACCCGCATGCGTTGCGCCTGTTCGACCATGGCCGGGCCAACCTGCCATACCTGTCCGACGGCATGTGGTTCATGACCCAGTTCCGCCGCTGGGGCCTGCTGCGCGAAGACCCCGACTACCTTGGCGTGGCCCGTCAGGTACAGCAACTGGCGCTGTACCGCGAGGCCGCGCAAAGCCTGGGCGTGGCCTGCCCTTCGCAGGTACTGCGCAGCAGCCTGCTGATCGACGGCACCCGCTGGGACGGCAGCGACCCCCACGGCTATGCCCGCAGCTTCAGCCTGCACGCACTGGGCGACCTGCCCGATGCGCGCGCCGGTGTATGAGGGGGACGACCATGTTGCGCATCCTGCTGATCGACGACACCACAAGCAAGCTCGGCCGCCTCAAGGCGGCGCTGAGCGAGGCCGGGTTCGAGGTTACCGAAGCCCCAGGCCTGACCATCGACCTGCCCGCCTGCGTCGCAACGGTGCGCCCCGACGTGGTGCTGATCGACACTGACTCCCCGGACCGCGATGTGATGGAACAGGTGGTGCTGGTCAGCCGCGACCAGCCCAGGCCGATCGTGCTGTTTACTGACGAGCACGACCCGCAGGTGATGCGCCAGGCGATCCAGGCGGGGGTCAGCGCCTATATCGTCGAAGGCATCCATGCGGCGCGGCTGCAGCCGATCCTGGATGTGGCCATGGCCCGTTTCGAAAGTGACCACGCGCTGAGGGCCCAGTTGCTGGCGCGCGACCAGCAACTGGCCGAGCGCAAGCGGATCGAGCAGGCCAAGGGCTTGCTGATGAAAATGAAAGACTGCAATGAAGAGCAGGCCTACACCCTGATGAGGCGCCAGGCCATGAGCCGGCAGCAGAAGCTGGTGCAGGTGGCGGAGCAGATCATTGCGATGCATGAGATGTTGGGGTAGAGCATTAGATGTCGCAAAAATCCGTAGGCGAGCACACGCGAAAAGTTGGCCCATCTCTTGCTCGATAACCCTCACCGGTAACCAACGGCGGTTGCCCCACCTGATCCCGACAAAGACGTCGCTCTCCCCTCCATCCCCCTGGAGCGGGTAGCGGCGTCTTTTTCGTTCCGTTGCATTGCCGAGTGAGGTGTTCGATGAGTACCAGCTTCTGGAAATCCGGGCATGTGCCCACGCTGTTCGCCGCGTTCCTGTACTTCGATCTCAGCTTCATGGTCTGGTACCTGCTGGGCCCGTTGGCGGTGCAGATTGCCGCCGACCTGCAACTGAGTGCACAACAACGGGGCCTGATGGTCGCTACGCCGATACTGGCCGGGGCGATCCTGCGCTTCGCCATGGGCGTGCTGGTCGACCGCCTGTCACCCAAGACCGCCGGGCTGATCGGCCAGGTGGTGGTCATCGTCGCCCTGGCTGCAGCCTGGCACCTGGGCGTGCACAGCTACGAGCAGGCGCTGCTGCTGGGCGTGTTCCTTGGCTTTGCCGGTGCCTCGTTCGCCGTGTCGCTGCCGCTGGCTTCACAGTGGTACCCGCCGCAACACCAGGGCAAGGCCATGGGCATCGCCGGTGCCGGCAACTCCGGCACAGTGTTCGCGGCGCTGCTGGCCCCGGTACTGGCTGCAGGCTTTGGCTGGAACAATGTGTTCGGCTTTGCACTCATCCCGCTGGCAATCGCGTTCGTGGTGTTCGCCCTGCTGGCGCGCAACGCCCCGCAACGGCCCAGGCCGAAAGCGGTGGCCGATTACCTGAAGGCCTTGGGCGACCGTGACAGCTGGTGGTTCATGTTCTTCTACAGTGTCACTTTCGGCGGCTTCATCGGCCTGGCCAGCGCCCTGCCCGGCTATTTCAGCGACCAGTACGGCCTGAGTCCGGTTACTGCCGGTTACTACACCGCCGCCTGCGTGTTCGCCGGCAGCCTGATGCGCCCGCTCGGTGGCGCCCTGGCCGACCGCTTTGGCGGCATCCGCACGCTGCTGGGCATGTACGGCGTGGCGGCCATCTGCATCGCCGCAGTCGGCTTCAACCTGCCTAGCGCGGCCGCTGCATTGGCGCTGTTCATCAGTGCAATGCTCGGCCTGGGCGCCGGCAACGGCGCGGTATTCCAGCTGGTACCGCAGCGCTTTCGCCAGGAGATCGGGGTGATGACCGGGCTGATCGGCATGGCCGGCGGCATCGGCGGCTTCCTCCTGGCCGCGGGGCTTGGCACCATCAAGCAGCACACCGGTGACTACCAGCTGGCGCTGTGGCTGTTCGCCAGCCTGGGCCTGCTGGCCTGGTTCGGCCTGCATGGGGTGAAACAGCGCTGGCGTACCACCTGGGGTTCGGCTGCGGTTACCGCAGCACGGGTCTGAGGCACGCCGATGAATCTGCAACTGAGCTTTGCCCAGGCCAGCGCCACCGGCCCGCGCGCGGAAAACCAGGACGCCCTGCGCCTGGTAACCCCGGCGCCGGAGCTGGCTGCCAGCAAAGGCTACCTGTTCGCCCTCGCCGACGGTGTCAGCCAATGCGCCGACGGCGGCCTGGCTGCACGCGCCACCCTACAGGCGCTGGCCCTGGATTATTACGCCACCCCGGCCACCTGGAGCGTGGCCCAGGCACTGGACCGCCTGCTGCTGGCACAGAACCGCTGGCTGCGTGCCCAGGGCAGCGGCCAGCCACTGCTCACCACGCTCAGTGCGCTGGTGTTGCGTGGCCGGCGCTTCACCTTGGCCCATGTCGGCGACTGCCGCGCATACCGCTGGCACGCCGGGCACTTGCAGTGTCTGAGCGAAGACCATGTGTGGGACCAACCCGGCATGCAGCATGTGCTGAAACGCGCGCTGGGCCTGGACCAACACCTGCTGGTGGATTACCTGGAGGGCGAACTGCAGCCGGGCGAGTGCTTTCTGTTGCTCAGCGACGGCGTCTGGGCCAGCCTGGGCGACCAGCACATCCAGGCGGTGCTGCGCGAACAACCCGACCTGCAAGTGGCCGTCGACACCCTGGTCGCCAGCGCACTCCTCAATGGCAGCCAGGACAACGCCAGTGCCTTGCTGGTGCAGGTCGAACAGTTGGGCACCAGCAACCTGGGCGATACCCTGGCGCAACTGCAGCAATGGCCGCTGCCGGGCCCTCTGCGCGGAGGCCAGGTGATCGACGGCTGGGGCGTTGAGCAACTGCTCGCGCACAGCCACCAGTCACTGCTGTACCGGGTACGTGACGGCCAAGGGC
>NZ_JABMCN010000083.1 GCF_013179515.1 Pseudomonas sp. CM27 | reverse complement strand
TTCTCCAAGGTAAGTTGAGGGGGCAATGGTTTCAATTTATGAAGGCGAATAAACTCGTTCATCTCATCGAGTGAGTTCACGTCCATTACTTCCATCAAGTATTGAGTCCCTTGGAATGCCTCAAGAATCATCCCATTCTGGAAGAGCCGGATCCATCTCCCGAGATAGAACTTACGTATCGCTTTTGGCAAATACTTATCAATGAGCTTGACGTTATAATCTGCATGCCCCAAAGCCTCTGACATGGCTTGCACGCTGTTTGTTTGAAAATAAACGATTACGGCTGCGGTGACCCTTACTCTTTTCAAGGAAATCCGTTTAAGCATCACTGACCCTTGATCACCAAATTGATCCAAAATACGCATGGCCAGCAATGATTGCGCATTTCCTTGAACAGCCATTCCTCTGATTGTTGGAATCTTTTTAGGCCGTGTTATACCTGTTGCAGTACTCAGAAAAGTGTAGTGGTGAGCTGGGTCGTTCTCGCGCTTCAAATACTCCCGTGCTTCAGCAGTCAGCTCATATATTTCAGGAAACAACTCTCGTGCCTTGGGTGTTGACCTAACCACCTGACGCGCTAGTTTCGCTCCTCTCCTGGGCTTTGAACTCACAGCGCTGTTGAGTTCATCATCAAACCCAAATTTCTGTCCGAATTTATCTGTGATACGATGGTTATTCAACCACGAGCCCGTAATGCTAGGGCATTCAAGAATTAGAAGATAAATAAAGGGTAGCAACGTCGTGCTATCCAGCAGGCCTAGCGCATTTCTCACATAGGTTTTACTTGCACCAAAGTAATTTTCAAATTCCCGATCATCGTTAGTAAAATAGGGTCGCTGCGCCCATTTCCTGCAAAGAATAATGTACGACTGCTCTTCCTTACTGTAAGTATCAGAAAAACCAGGCGAGTCTACGTCAACCTTGCTCGCTTCGATCCGGCGCCTGTGGTTGGCAAGCGTGGCTTCTCTAGCTTCCTCACAAGCAGCTCTCAGCTTCGTAGCATCATTATTTATTTGATGATATAACTTCTGTGCAGCGCCCTCATCTTCAATATGTAAAGGAATAGCAGTAATAGCACTGACAATTCCTTTGTCTTCTCCTTGAGATTGAAACGGATTATTCCCTGCCAGCTCCACACGTTCATGAAACGTGAAGTCAAATAACTTCTCCGGCAAGAAGCCATGCGTAATAAAAACCTCTTCAACAACTAGCATCATTGCACGCCAGTCACTCAAGAAAACCTTCGACTTAAATCCTTGTTCTAGCCAGCGATCATATTCGATGTTAAAAGTCGTGGAAAAAAATTCGTGCATTTCTAAAGGATTTTCAAGGAGGCGCAATTCTTCGGCATTCCAGAAGTGCTCAGTTACAATCCTCATTAATATCGAGATGCTTCTATTTTTTGAGATCCCAGTAGTTCTCGGGAATTTTTGTATGTAGTCTCTACATCTCCGATATATCTTCTCGCACAAGCCCTCACCATATTGATGGTGCACTACCACCAGATTTATAAATATAGGCTTGTCATCGTGATATTTTACCCACCAGCCCTTATAGTATTTAAGCTTGATGTAATTTTTTGGCACCCTGGAATATGCAAGCCGACATTCCTTCTCTTTTTTCGCACCACAAGTATCACGAAATTTATCAACATTAATGCCCAGCAGGTGTGCAACATGCCTGACCTTAGTCAATAGCAACCAGGCATGTGTATAAACAACATCGGTCTCCACCAATAGAAAGCCCCAAAATTTAGACATTATTAGCTCGTCATCTAAATTTTCTCGCTTCAAATTAGTAACGACCATAAACATATCAAACAACCTTAACCCTTGATCCAAGGTGGTTCTGACTTTAGGGTCAGGAAAGAAATTGCGAGCCTGCGCCAACTCGCTTGCTGAAAAATTAACACTTGGGAAATATGAATAGGCGGCTGTGTTTATCATGGCTACTAACATTAATTCTTTATATTACACCTAACATCTATTACCCGGGATGGCAACTATTTTTTACCTTGCATATATATTATCCAGAACCATAAAGGCCAGCGATCTAACTTTGAGAAATATTGATTATCCGTTCACGCCTAGGCATCTGCTAATGCATGTTTTTTATGGCGCTGATTAAGCACCTGCTACGGTAGACTCAACCACAGGTGATGGGTTTTGCCCAATTTGGGCAAAACGCAACGAGAGGGTTAGCTGCTGGATTCAGAGCAGAGCCAGCACTAGCCTAACCTATTGATATATATAGATATTATTTCTTCACAATTCTCTAGGCTGGCTCTGTTAGCACACTCGATCGAGCTGCAGTGCCCTGGCTGCCCCCGTCGCAAAAGGGGTTGGGCAAGAAAGACGCTCAACTTAACGAAAATCAAAGATTGACAACTTTGCGCACCAGCACTTAGATAAGTAATCGTTTCTTACTGAATTCTCCCTAACGGCAGTTCACAAGCTTTTTTGGAGTCAAGATGGCTACAAAACCTTCCAACCGTGACAAATCCCAGGCTGGCACTCTTGTAGTACGGGCCTTAACTACTGACGAGTTAAATCAAATCGCAATTGCAGCGCGCTACTCTGGCAAGAAAATGGAGATGGCACTGCACGAACTGCTTTCATTAGGACTTCGAGCGCAAGATGTTTCTGGAGCAAAACACGGAGTAGGTAACACCGTATTTCTGGCTGCACCCAAATCTTCTCGTCGAGAGAGTCACTCCCCTACACAATCTGTAGTTTTGCGGAGCGTGGAATTTTCGAACGCTATTCCGGGCGAATTCCTTTTCCCAAGTCGCACCGGGCCTGGGCCTTTGCACAGGGTGAAAATTGCTCGAATATTCCACCAGTGGGTACTTCGTGCTGGCCTCGGGGAGCAGGGTGTTACGTTGCATGCGTACAGACGGTCAGTGATGACTCAGAAACTGATGGAGGCCGCATCCTCACTACCTGGATAAATGCGGAGATCTACAGCCTCAAAGCAGGACAAACCGTATCAAGCAGATGCGTCTACTACTCTTAAAGGGATGGTCGTAGGCGTCGGTTGCTGAGCCGCCACGTGCTTCGGCTCAATGGCTTCCTTGCTCGATTGGTTGACGACTATCAGTCGACCATTGCTGATCCGGCTCAGCGACACGGGCTGCCTTTGGGCTCGGTTCAGTGACAGTCGCTCACCAGAGCTCTGCCGCGTCGAATTAGGCCATCATGGTCTCGAACTCCTCGTTGGTGAGGATCGAGGGAGTGTTGTGTGGCTCGTATGTGAATTCCCAGAGGCAGGGCTGTCTTACCCTCGGATATTGAAGCGAGTCCCAAGTGGCCGGCGACCCCCGGCGCAAAGACCATGCAAACTTGCGTCGTTGAATACAGCGAAGCTCCAATTTGAGTGGGAGCCAGACACTTGTATTGTCGTGAGTGGCAAGAAAGAGGTTATGCCTAGGCCCTATACGTAAAGAGATGTCGCAAACACCGCATGGAACAAGCCAGAGAGACCATGGCGGCATAGCTTTTCGCGAGCTTGTCGAAGCGTGTCACGATGCGGCGGTTCTCATCGAACAACTGGTACTCCAAATCCCGGGGCGATACCTTGTCCAGCGCTTGACACATCCTGATGGAGTGGCTTTGCGAACCGCTCCCTCGCGTACCGCTTTTCCTCAGCGCCCACTGCAATGTCTCCAAGCAAATAGGAATCAGGGTGCCCGTCGATGGGCGATGTGGCAATAGCGATGAGCCACTACTTCTTGTCTGCCCTGGGGACTCGTATGCACTGTCCCCACCGTCTTGATAGCGTTGCTCCACTGTCGTATAACCATCACGCTCAAAGGCCAGTCACATTTGGTTTCACCGCATGCGGACGAAGGTCGCCGGGCAGGAAGGCCTCAGGTTAAACAGGGCCGCAAACCTCGCAGCTACAACCGACTTAAACATAGGGAAATACGATGCGCACAAAAGTGGCTGCCATTTTGATGGCTGGTTTATTGATGGCTGGCTGCAGCGATCCAAAGCAGGCGATGCTTCCAGCGGACATGGCCAAATGGTCAGAAGACCAGGGGCTCAAGGATGCTGTGTCCAAGCTGTCCGATGACGAAAAGAAGCTCTTCATTGGGTATGCAACACGCCTCGCGGTAGCAAGTGCGTTTGGGGGCAATAAAACCGTGACCGAGATGACGGTCAATGATGCTCTGAAGTCCCAGCAAGCCTGGTTGGACGAGAAGGCAGCTGAGCAAGAAAAGCAGAAGCTCCTGGCCGAGCAGATCAAGCAACAGCAGCTCGCGGCCCTCAAGGAAATGAACGCCACCCTCACTGCCTCTTTGGTTGAGCTCAAGCTCAATCCCAAGGACTACGAGCGACGCAAATACTCGGAGTACTTCACCATCAGTGTGGCCTTCAAGAACAATACAGCTGAGGCCCTGGCTGGCGTGAAGGGCACGGTTGTGCTGAAGGACATGTTCGGCGATGTCATCAAACGCATCCGGCTGGCTGATGACGCCCAGATCGACGCAGGACAGAACTACATCTATCAAGGCACCATGGACTTCAACCAATTCGAAGCCTCGGACACCAAGCTCGCATCGTCGAACACAGCGAAACTGCAGTTTGAGTGGGAACCAGACACGTACATTTTCGTTAACGGCAAGAAGCAGGTCATGCCCAACTGAGACCATGAGCCTATCGCTTGGACAGGCAGAGGTAACAGGGCGATGGAAATGATCCTATCGCCCTGTATGTATCAACCCCACAAGCTGTTTTCAGCCCATTCGACTCGTTACAGACACTCACCGCCAATATTGTGCAGCCGCCAGCGCCTGAGATTCTCCCCCTTCTCTTCGCAGATTCTCTGCAGCTCAGCAGCCTCAAGGTCAGTGTCAGAAGCGAAGGCAAAGTGATGGGCCGCCCGGTCATACTGGTTCTTGCCCATGAACAGATAGCCGAGCTTCAGGTGGGCCAGAATCGCCTGGGCGGGCGAAGCATTTTCAGAACTGTACACCCGCTCATACCACCGTAATGCCTCTTCAGGATCCGGCTCGATTTCCATCTCAGAGGCCCCCTCGCCCGCGAGCAAGCTCGCGAGCTTGAGCTGCGTTTCGATATCGCCTTCGACCGCTGCCCCCCGGTAGAGCGACATCACCATACGCTTCGTATAAGAGGATTGGTCGTAAGCCAAATAAATTTCAGCCAAGGCCGTTGCAGCGCCCTCGCACCTCATTTCGACGCACTCCTTCAACATCTCAACAAGACGCTCATGTCTCGGTAGCTCCCCTGGATCACTCAACCAAAGCCGAGCGATCGCGACCCACGCAGGTGGGTAATTTCCCATTGTGGCTTCTGCGTAATGATCGAATGCGACTCGGACGCTTTTCAGCTGCCCTCCAACACCACGCTCCGCGAACTGCCCAAGTTGGTATTCGCACGCACTGCATCCCTTTGCCATACCTTGTTGGTAGGCCGCAGCCGCTTGTTCGACCTGCTCTTTACTCAAATAGTGATCACCCAAAAAGCAGTACGCTGCGACATTTCCTAAGTCGGCAGCCATCATTGCGCCCTCCATGCTTCCGGTACCTGTAATCAGACTGAGCTTCGATATGAGTATCAGCGCTGCCGACGAGCCATCTGAATATGCCGCGCCTAGGCTCTCCCAGATGTCTCCGCTAAGGGCGTCGAGGGATTCAACAAACTGCCCCTGATTTATCAAAGCTTCGAGCGGCAGGAAGCGCCCACGTAAAGCTTCGATACGGTTCGCCAGACTTCGAAGGCAATCCCTCTCAATGGAGCGCCAGCTCCTTCCAAATTTGGACTGACAATAATCATCTAAATTGGCCGGGTTTGGGCATGCCTGACTCACCATCCTGCCGTCCGGAAGCTTCAGCCGGCCTTGAAGGGGGGGCTCGGTATTCATCGGGTGGAAAGCGATGGGGGAAACGGGTGGTAGGTCTGGCTTCATGGGCTACTCCAGACAATAGAAAACGAATTCCCCGCCGAACGGGGCAATGGTTTGTCATATTGTCTGGCCGTTTCCAGCTCACGGCGGAACGCCTGCAGCAGGCGTCTGACATCAGATTAGAAGACAGACGAGACGTGTCAAGACGCTCGTGTGTTACGGGGCCACAAATTGACTTCGCCGCAGCAAAGCCTCATTTCGTCGCCCCCATGGGTACTCTTCGGCCCCACACCCGTGCCAATTAGGTCACCCAAGATAAACAACAAACAATGCGCAAAGCGCATCCCAACCAACCAGCTCCCCACCTACCCAAATTATTTGAGCCCTACTTAATCAAAATCTTAATGGGCGACTCGTTAAAATCCGTGTAGTACCCACGATCCAAAAGACGTTTATTTCTCTGAAAATCTAAGTTCTGCCGCTTTTGCTCCCTCGTGCTTTCTGCAATGAACAGGGATTTATTAGACCAAAAATTCAAACATGAAATTTTATTTTTCTTTTTATTGCTCAGCGGTCTGAACATCGAGTGCTGATAAGGAATAAACCCATCTCCACAGTAAGAAAGCCACGCGACGTCGAGCTCAGTTTTCTTGATGTATTCACCAGATATTGCAATATTTTCCGTTGAGCTTATAGCACCCCACGTTGGATCCTCATGACCCTGAGAAACCTTCACCGAGTCATAAACAACGCCATGGAATCCTTGAAACCTTAGCAGTTCATCACTGACTTTATTTATGACAGGATAGAACTTCTTATCCGGGGACATCAATAGCTCATAAACCATGTCTGTAAACTCGTTCACGCCAGGAACGACACGGAAGAAGCGCATCTCTACAGACAACTTTAAGTAGCCAAGAAGGAAATACTCCCCTACTTTTACGTCACACTCAGCAATCGCCACAAACGGATGTTGAGCCACGTATAATACTCGACGATTTGCCTCATTGAATCGTCCTTGCGGGATTTCTACCTTGTGAGACTTAGGCGGATAAAAGTCGCCAATCGCTATTTCACCCGAAACAAACTTACTCGCTTGATCTACCGACAATCGTCGAACCCGGGAGAAGCTAGAACCCTTTCTAAAAATTTGGCTCTGCAACTGATAAGCCGCGCCGTCAAAGCTATCCTGGGTCGAATTTGGAAATAGCTTGGAGCGGAACATCCGGTAATAACCATCCACACCAATATCATCATCGAATTTTTTAAAAATCCCTTCGACACTCATGACTAACGACTCTCAGTATGCCATTCGAATTTAAGAAACCCTAACTTTCCGGAGAACATTCCGACTTTGTTAAGAGTGGCCTGCCCCCGAATTCTACTCGACCACGGCCAGTAACCGCACGTTTTTTTTCGAGCAATGGCATGCTCAAACCCCCTCTCGAACATCAATCCATTTGGATGCCTAAGTAACAAATTGCCGCTCAATTGAATTACTAACTCTTCCATGACGGCGCCAGACTCTACATCCACATAATTGCGCCGCAGTTATAGACTTTGGGGATTTCGAGCCACGCAAGGACGGCGCGCCAACCCCGTCTATCGAAGAAGGAAGACCTTCAGCCTTGCATCAGCACCTCGGCATATAATCCGTCACATCGACATTTTTGCTAAAACCACAACGTCACTTCGTTCAACCAAAGGCGGTAGGCCGCAGATGTTGCAGTAATCAACTGGCTCCGCTCTCCGAGGGACTGAAAAGTACCTAGGCCTGACTTCTATATCGAGCGAAGGCTGTATGAAATACTCAGCATTCCTCCATTGAGGTTACGTAAATCAAGGGTGCGCCGATGACCTGCTCGCCCCTCACGCAAACCCGATCCTCACAAATCCCCCTCCGTTGCCACGGAAAAGATTCTGCCCCACCATTGATTCGATTGATGGCAAATTGATAGCCTGCCAGCTCGCCTGCCTGGTAGTGCTTCACCCCAGTTCCGAGCACGCTCCAGGAAGGATAGGCACACCTTGAAGGAACATCTGCAACTCGGTTGAGTTGCAAGGAGCGCGTCCATGGATAGAAACGTCGCTGTCATCAACGCCACGCAGCTGGCACTGGTCAACCCGAGCCTCCGGGATCCTGTCGAGTACCGCAAAAGTGGCTTGAGCCTGAACCACATCGTTGGCTGCCCCCTGGACTGCAGCTACTGCGTGAGGCACCTTTTCGGTAACTTCGAGCAGCGCACGCCCCAGGCCTTGATGACCGACGAAGAAGCCTTCAGGCAGTTTGTTTCGCATCGCTTCTTCCAGCCTCATATCACGCCGATTCAGCTTTTCAACCGGGCAACCGATCCGATGCTTCCGGACGTGAAAGGCCATACCCATAACCTGCTGCAACTGCTCGATGAGGCAGGGTTTACCAACAACGTGCTTGTGATCACTCGCTGGCGGGTGACGCCCGAGGATTGCGAACGCTTCAACGCCCTGACGAACATCAAGCTGACGGTGTTGGTGACTTACTCAGGCATCGAAGACCCTAAGATCGAGCCCATCAAATCGTCGATCGCAGCCAATAGCCTGCGAACCCTGTTCAAGCATGCACAGCGTTACCGGACGTTGCTCTACTGGCGACCAATTGTCCCTGGGCTCAACGATTCCGAAGAGCACATCGCTCGCGCCGCGCAGCTCGCAAAACACGCGCACGCAACGGTGTTCAGCGGGCTGTTTTATCGACAAGAGATTGCCCAGTACTACCAAAGCCAGGGTATTCCCGAGCCTTACACCTCAACCGCTAGACGTAAGCTGCTGCCGCTGGAGGAGGAGCAACGATTGCTGAGCATGTATCAAGCGCACGCTCCAGGCACCCCGATCTTCCGCAAGACCTCATGTGGGGTGGCCTATGCTCACCAGCAGCCCGACTACAACGGCCATTTCGGCATCACCGAGTTATGTGACACCTGCCCTTCCGCTCAATACACCACATGCCAGGCTGCTTGGAAGAAGCCCGATGAGGCGCTTCTCAGCAGCCTATGCCAGCGGCTGGGCGCTGAGGGTGAACCGGTGGTAACAGAACGCTCCATCATCGTTCGCGGCCTGGATGAACAGCGCCGGTACTTCATGCAGCACACGCTTGGGTACCAGGTGCACGATGCCGACAAGCCACATCACTATGATCGCCATGGACGCGCGGAAGCGCAGAGGAATATCTGATGACTGATACGGAGTTTCAGTGGCCCTCCGAGCCCATCGTAATCGTCGACGTTGAGGGTAACGGCCATACACCGCCTGACCTCGTGGAGCTGGCTATCGCCTCGTTCCCTGTCGTCGAGGGTGATGAGCCTTCGAGCTGGCTCATCAAGCCGCCAAACCCCATCACCTGGCAAGCCAAGCGTGTGCACGGCATCGGCAACACAAAAGTGAAGAGCTCACCTGTTTGGGAAGAGCTGCGGGACAATGTCGAACAACAACTTCAGGGCAAATGGTTCGTCGCGCACAACGCGTCAGTCGACTACGGAGTGATGAAGCGCCATCTTCCCGACTGGGCCCCGATTGGAGTGATAGACACCCTGAAGCTATCACGCCATGTGTACCCAGATGCTCAAAGCCACAGCCTCTCTGCGCTGCTGGCTCTGACTGGCCTGGACGCTGAAGTTTCGGGCGAGTTGCATCGCGCCGGGGAGGACGCCCGAGTAACCGCCCTCCTCCTGGGCAGATTGATTCAGGACTCCCTCCTCAATAGCTGGCCAGAAGTCTGCAAGATCGCTCAGCTCAAGATTCAGACCGTGGACAAAACACCCGCTCCTGAACAGGGAAGCTTGTGGTGAGTTCGGTCGTAATCGGGGTTGCCGGCACGCACTCAACCGGCAAATCCACCTTCTGTGCCTACTTGAGGAAGGTACTTGAGGTGAAGGGGATCCGCGTCGAAGCCATCCCCTCCTTCGGGGCACTTGCCGTTGAGCAAGGCATTCCTCTGCTCACCCAGCACACATACGACTCCACGATGTGGTTCATCGACCGGACGCTTGAGGCGGAGCACGCTGCCTGCGTCAACGCTGATGTTGTGCTGGTTGATCGCCCTGTCATGGATGCAGTGGCGTACTGGAACGCTGCCGTTGAGTACCGAGGCTGCGATTTGGCTGCGCATGAAGTCGAGGCCATTGGGGCCGTAATGATGAATTACAGCCCCAACTACACGACCGTTCTTGCCACGAAGCTGGATCCCTCCATCGCTCTCGGCCCGGGGCGAGACACAGACAGTCGCTACAGAGCATCAGTGGACACCCACCTGCATGCGCTACTTGAGCGGCACTCAATCCATCATCAGGTGCTTACTCCTGCGGCGCGCGAGGCGCTTCTGGCTCAAATCACCGCCGACGTATTCCTGCGCATGGGGTTGGCATGACGTTCACGACACACGGGATGCTGGCCGGAAAGAAGATACGTCGCCTAGGTTTTGGCACCATGCGGCTGACAGGGCCAGGCATCTGGGGGCCGCCTGCTGACGAGCAAAACGCGATCGAGGTCTTGCGCTCGGCGGTGGCATTGGGTGTCCAACACATCGACACCGCCGACGCTTACGGCCCGCACGACGCCGAAAGGTTGATCCGCAAAGCTCTATATCCCTACGCAGAGGATTTGATCATTGCCACGAAAGGCGGGTTTACCCGCCAGGGCCCAGGGCAATGGACACCGTGCGGTGTGCCGGCCTATCTGCGCCAGTGTGTCGAGATGAGCCTACGAAGGCTCGGAGTCGAAGCAATCGATCTTTACTACCTGCACAGAGTCGATCCCAGCGTACCGCTCGCAGATCAGGTCGGGGAGCTGGAGCAGTTGCGCGCAGAGGGCAAGATCAAGGCACTGGGGTTGTCCAAAGTGACCGTTGCTCAAATCATCGAGGCAGCAGCGATCGCTCCGATTGCGGCAGTTCAGAATGCCTTCAGCCGTCTTAACACGGAGTCCAAAGACGTGGTGCAGTGGTGTGAGGAAAACAGCATCGCTTTCGTCCCGTATGCCCCGTTGGGGGCCGGAAAATACCTTGAGTCCGAAGATGCATCGGCGACGTCACGCAGTGCTCTGCGCTGGCTGCTTGAGCACTCTCCTGCCACGCTCCCCATCCCAGGCACCTCTAGGATCGAGCACCTGGCAGAAAACATGGGTGCCGACGTTGAGCCGACGAGTTAGTCGTTAATCGGATACAACTCCCCCACACGAACAGTTCGCCTCTCCAAATCACGAGGATTCTGCATGACCGTTGCTGCTCCTGATCCAACAGCTCAAATCGCCTTCTCCATGTTTGAGAACAAGGGCGTCTATGCCGTGCTTATTGGCTCGGGCGTATCCCGCTCAGCTGGTATTCAGACCGGCTGGGAAATCACCCTGGAGTTGGTGAAACGTTGGGGAGTCGCGATGGGTGCGGGAGAGCAGGATGACTGGGTGGCGTGGTACGTAGGTCAGACAGGAGAGCAACCCAATTACTCCACCCTACTCGAGCGCCTTGCGGCCACTCAAACCGAGCGGCGAGCCATCATCCAAGGCTTTTTGGAGCCTACTGATGAGGAAATGGAGGACGGCCTGAAGCTGCCTACACGTGCCCATCGGGCAATTGCAGCCATGGTCAAATCGGGTCACGTGCGCGTGATCATCACGACGAACTTCGACCGACTCATGGAGAATGCACTGCGCGATGTCGGTGTTGAACCAACCGTCGTCAGCTCAGAAGACACCCTCACAGGCGCTGAGCCACTCACCCATGCATCCTGCTTCATCCTGAAAATCCATGGTGATTACAAGGATGCCAGGATCCTTAATACCGATGTGGAACTGGGCGAGTACCCGGCGGCGTTCAATACGCTGCTTGATCGCATCATCGATGAGTTTGGGCTCATCGTCGCAGGATGGTCAGGTGAGTGGGATCATGCGCTGAGGGCGGCGTTTTTGAGAGCGCCGTCACGTCGCTACCCGACCTACTGGCTATCCCGGGGTCGATTGAGTGAGCGTGGTCAGGAGCTCATCACTCAGCGTCGTGCCACGACCGTAACCGGAATGGATGCCGACACCTTCTTCGATGGGCTAAATCTCAAGCTTGAAACTATCCAACAGTCCCGCCTGCCGAACCCGGCTGGCATCGAGCTGACCCTCGCTTTGGCCAAGCGTTTTATGGCCAGACCCGAACATAGGATTCAGCTCGATGATTTAGTAACCAGCCAGGCTCATCAAGCGATCACTCATCTGGCTCCTCACTTTGCAGCACGACCTCAGGGTAGTACGTCTAAGGATTTTACTGACCTAGTTGAGATCTACGAAGCTGCTATCGAGCCCCTAGCACGTCTTTGTGCAGTGCTGGGGCGATGGGGTGCAGCGGCAGAGCATACGATCGTTCTGGATACCATCAAGGGCCTGCACGCTGCGTCTCAGGTCGAGCAGTCTGGATGGGTAGCTGGGCTTGCATTGAAGAGTTACCCGGTGGCACTTGTTACCTTTGCGTATAGCATGGGGCTTGTGCGGGCCAATCGCCTGGCTGAGCTGAGAGAGCTGTTTCAGACGACGCTGATAAACCGACGAGAAAAGCCTTTCGCTCTGGGCCTTGAGCTATCACCATTCTACGTCGAGGCAGCCAATGGCTTGTTCGAGTTATGGAAAAGTTTTGAAGACCAAAGCAGATCCCTCACCCCCTTGTGCAACCGACTCCATGACCATCTTACGCCTCGGTGGGCGCCTGACTTTGCGGGACTTCAGGATCACGGGCTGCTCTACGAACGCTTCGAGTTTTTGAGTTTCCTGTTCTTCTGCGAGCAACGCGGAATCAGTGAAGAGTCGCTCGCGGACGCGGTGAAAAACCACGGTTTTAGGAAAATCGCATTGGGCCGGCTTTCTTGGCATTCAGAAACCATTCATCGTTTTGCTCATGAGTATACGACCGAGGAGTACAAGGCTCCGGTGATTGCCGCTGGGTTTGCATTGGGGTCTGAAAGCTACTTGGAGCTCATGCTCGAAGGCCTCAAGCGGTTGTCCCGGTACTGAGCCGGCGTGCCGTTTGACTCCACATAGATACTCGAATCTGAAGGGACATGACGTTTGCTGATGAGAACACAGGAAAAGTTTGGACTCTGGCGGCGGGCAGCCCGGGAGATCATCTACGCGTTCTTCATTGGGGCACTGCCACTACTCATCAGTACCTCACCCGGGGAAGTGAGCGCTTTGGTAACTGCACTATTGGCAGCACCAGAGCTCATGGCGTACTACGTGTACCTACTTATCGCATTCGCGATCGTCAGTGTCCTCACTCTGAGGGTAACGTTCCGATCGTTTCATCTCATCGGCAAGTCGCGTGAGCTTCATGCGTTTTTCGTCAACGTAGGCGGTAGCCTGCTGACTGCTTGCAGGGCCGCGCTGGGGGCAATGATTGGTTACCTAGGCGTATGGTGCTATCGAGCAGTAGAAGACGTGAGCGCAGGAGGCGTGTATGCAGTGGTCAGCTACGCCTCCTTAACCCTCATGTTCTGTATTGGCCTTGCCTGGACAGATGAAACCCTTAGAGACCCGCATGCCGTGAGCAGCTATAGGTGAGAGTGAAATCACCGTCCCCCTGTCGAACCGGCCAGCGCCGACAGGTCGAGCCAAGTCATTTGGCACTCAATTTTTGAGAAGTTCATGATCAAAAGCCTGTGTCCCTGCAAGCCTGAGTTTCTAGCGAACGGTTGCTGCCTGGCGTGCGACGGCACCAAAATCAAGAATCCCAACAGAGAGAAAACACTGGATAGCAATCTGCGCCGGCGAATTCCTAGCTGGGAAGATTACCTTAGCTTTGATGGCGCACATTGCCGCCAGCTGTGGGCGAAGCTTCATGATAATTGGCGATGCCCATGCTGTGGTCGGACGCGATACGAATTGCTGCGCTGGACGATGCTGTTCCCCAAAAGACCGGATAGACGAGAAGGATGGGCAGCGGGCCTCCATACCCACCATGATCATGGAACCGATCCCTATGCGACCAAACCTCTCCCTGGTCAACCTCGCCGCATCACCTCATTCTCCCCAGTCATGATCTGCGAACAATGCAACAGTGCTGACGGCACGGCTAAACGACATCTGGGGCTTCCGTCTAGCTTCACCTTCGCGCCTGTGGAGATACGTCAATTCGTGCGGCCAACGCCACACGGGAAGCACATTATCCGCTACGACTTAGCCCAGATGATCTTCGACCAAGTCACGACCCGTAACCCGTTGCCTGCCCCGTTGTTCTTCAACTGACGGGGGGAAGAGGTGCATCGCAGTTTGCGTGCGAGCCAAGCCCAAACCTGTACTTCTGTGGTGAGCAAACCATATGATCGAACAGCACCTACCTGAATGGGAGTAGCCATTTTGCCGAACGTGTTCTTCTCGTATTGCCATGCTGACGAAGCGCTGCGTGACCAGCTCGAAAAGCAGCTTTCCATGCTCAAGCGCCAGGGAGTCATTGAGACATGGCACGACCGCAGAATCGGCGCTGGCCAAGAAATCGATGCCGCGATCGATGATCACATCAACAGCGACGAAATCATTCTCTTGCTTGTGAGCCCCGACTTCATCGCGTCCGACTACTGCTACAACATCGAGATGACTCGCGCGATGGAGCGTCATGGAGCGGGAGAAGCGATCGTCATTCCTGTAATTCTTCGCCCGTGCGATTGGCACCACGCGCCGTTCGGCAAGCTGCTTGGCACGCCTCAGGATGGTAAGCCCGTGACACTTTGGCCAGATCGTGACGAAGCGTTCTTGCAAGTCGCGAGGGAAGTTCGGAAAGCCGCTGAACGATGCAGCCGTGGCCAACCGAGCCCTGCTCCACGGGCCGAGCGCAACGATTTCAATGGCGGTTCAGCGCCCTCCCCTATGGCCCCCGCTGCCCCCAGGTCTAGCAACCTTCGGATGGCTAAGAGCTATACCCAGCTGGACAAGGATCGCTTCCTGCTCGACAGCTTCGAGTACATCGCCCGCTATTTCGAGAACTCACTTGCAGAGCTCCAAGCACGCAACCCAGGGTACGAGGGAGTGTTCCGGCGCGTGGATGCAAATCGCTTCTCCGCGAATATCTACAGGGACGGCAACGATGTTGCGAAAGCGACGGTGTTCACCGGTGGCCAGCTAGGCGCAGGAATCTATTACAGTCATGGCGACTCGTTTGGCGGTGGCTCATACAACGAGGCACTGACGGTAGAAACGGACGACCAATCCATGTACCTGAAGACGTTCGGTATGGCGTTCCACACTCGGCAAGACCAGAAGCTTTCACAAGAAGGTGGCGCCGAAACGTTCTGGAGCCTTCTTATCGCACCGCTACAACGCAATCGGTGAGTCGCTGCTAGATGCGAATTAGCAGGAGTATAGGGGTGAGCCTACGAATACACGCTAAAGGCGGAGTTCGGATGCTTGTGAATAGGACACTCGTTCCACACCCGTTTACACCCATTTCTAAATGCAGCGTCTTTCGGTGTCTACGTGGTCATTCGTTGTCATGTCGGATGACCTTCCGACCTTCCACAGGCAACCTCTGTGAGTCAAATTGATTGCTGAAGTCAGCAGGCACGTCAGAAGGTCGGCTCGCGCGCTTCGACGCCAACTGCTCCTTCATCCAGGCTGATGCCTGCTGAAAGTCTCGCATCATGTTCTCGTACTCTTCAGAGCTCAGCGTCCTAAGCGGGATCAGACTACTCATTGGTCTCTCTACGTTGGGCGGAGCGCAGCTGTGAAAGGGCAACCATGGCAAGCGCGCTCAAACGTAGCCATGATCGATCTGAGCCAGCACTTCCATCACCCGCTCAAAGCACTCCTGGTCGGTCACATAGTCGATGGCTGCCACGTCACCGAATTGATGCTTTGGCGTCGACAACCACACAGCTGCCTTGGCTTTGTCACCAAACACCAGCTGCGCCTTTTGCCACACCAGGTCAAAATTTTGCATACCCCACCCCATTCGATGCTAGGCCTTCGACGAGTAGTTTAAGCGCACCTTCAGGTGCGTCATAACGAAAAGCCTCGGGGCGGTGCCCCAGCCAGGAAAGTGCAGGCCATCATCGGACGCCGAAGCGGCCAATAGCGGAAATCAGACCGGGCGCCCCAACACCCTGCAATGAGCGGATGAATCGACGTCTGCAGTCGGTCGAACACCATGATCAACCCCACGTGGTAAAACGAGTCGTAATCCCCTACTGAAACTCTTGGCTACGCGCTTTGTAAGCGGCCACTATGCTATGTAAACAACGTCGTAGGCTAGACTCGCCATACTACCGCTAGCCAAAATTGGAGCCCCCCATGACCAAGCTGACCCAGCACAGAGATGTCACCGTGACTTTCGATATAGATGGCCGCCGGGCGGATGCTGAGTTGAGCCACGGGGAAACCTTAGCGCTTGCCCAATTCTTCAAGCGGCTCAATTGGAGCGAGGTACGCGGGTGCGCAGTAGATGATGACGAAGCCTATGTGATCCGAGCCGCTGTCGGAAAGCTGCAGTCTGCCCTGGCCCGTGGTGGTTGCGCACCCCGATGATCCTTTTGGTATTACCCAAAAAAGCCAGGGCTGCTGAACTGGGCCAAACGCAAAAAACGGCCTGACAGGCCGTTTTTCATTGAGACGTCAGTCGAATCTTAGGCAAGCCAAGATTCTACTACATCACCACCGTACTCGGCTTTCCACTCTTTCAGCAGCTTGTGGTTGCCACCTTTGGTTGCGATAATTTCGCCATTGTGTGGGTTCTTGTACTGCTTGACCTGGCGTGCACGCCGAGCCGGTTTTTCAGCACTAGGGGCTACCGAACGGCGGCCAGACTGAGGATCCAGCAGGTTGATAATGTCACGCAGACTGAAGCCATACTCACCAAGCAAAGCGCGCAGTTTGGTTTCAAACTCAATTTCTTTCTGCAACTCAGAGGAGCCTTTCAGGGCTTCCAGTTCAGCCAATTGGGCTGCCAATTTTTGCTCAAGCTGACGAAACTCTGCCAATCGGGACATGATGAAACCTCGGGCTAGCAAATGGAAATCATTGCTTAGGATCGCATACCTTTATAGTAATTACGCCTTCGACCAGATGTCAAACCATAATTATTAATCCCGCCCATCCCGAGGAAATTAATTAGGGTCTGTATCCGGTCACATTCCCAACCACCTGTACGACTTTAAGCCTAGAATCCTTGCTTATGTCACCTGGGTTGGAGCCCGGCTCACCGTCGGGCACACTCATTCCAAAATACTGATAGTATGAAGTCCAAGCTGGAAGAATTTCTCTTGTAAGCGGATCTCTGAAACTCATGGGATTTTCAAGAAAAAACTCTGAGCCACCGTTTGCGGCACGAAACATGTCGACAACCAGCTCGCTGCAGTACAGTGCTGATTCATCTGTCAGGTAAAGCTTGTCATAAGGAACGTTCCTGCAGCTCAATCCGTACTCTACTGCCATGGGAATCAAATTTTTGTAAGGCGTCTTCAGTCTCGCGCACACATACCTAGGTTTCTTGGTAACATCCTCCGATCTCTTTAGATGTACATCCACTTGAGTGACGCGTACTTCTGGCGGAAACGTCTCAAGCACAAAAGTCCCTTTATTGTTCACCAAGACAATGCCCATATGGTTAACCCTTGCCCCGCGGTAACCCTCTGTAACCGCCGAAATTGCGTTGTTCGCATCGCCTAGCTGGGTGAAGAGCAAGTCGCCATGTTCGAACATATGTAATCCTTCAAGTGAAAATTTCAGACTATTTTCTGGATGAGCAATCAAGAGGCAGGCCTATACATGCTTACTACATGCCGAGCTCTGATTGCTAACGCCTATTTTGGTTTGGCCAATGCTTCTGCTTCCTGAGCCGATTTTTCAGCCTGGTCGGCTGATGCTCGGGCTTTTTCTGCGGCTTCGATCAGTCTTGTTTCGCTCGGCTGAACGGAGGCGGCACGCTCTGCTTGCGCAGCGGCGTCCTTAGCCTCAACAGCGGCTTCCGCGGCTTTGTCAGCCTTTTCCTGGGCTTGTTTGGCCGCTTCCTGAGTACGTGCATTAGAGACTGGGTTAGGGTTACTAACATGAGCTGTAGTGATTGCCCGTAAAGCTGCGCTCTCAGCGTCAGCGGCGGCGACACTGCAGTTGAAAGCCATCGCAACGGCAACCGCAACGCGCTGATCATCGTCTTCCGCAAGGCTGTATTGGACAATGCCTTCCTTGCCCGCACTGGCAACACTCGCTCTTCGTCTGACGTATACCGCTGACGAGAACCCCTCCTCGAACCCGGTCTGCAGCGCGCTCGTCGAGCCGGACAATCCTGCCCATGCGTCCTTCGCACTACCGCCCGCCAAAGGAGCAGCCACAGCACCAGATAGGGTGCCGACTGCGCCAATCCAGAATTTGCTATTGGTAGCGTAGAAACCGTGAGCCTCATAATAATTTTGGACTTTTCGGCAAAAGCCCACGGCATCGACGAAGGCTTTCGACGCCTCCTTAGCCGTGCATTTCGCCGTGCAAGGCATACTCTCCTCCCATGGCCAGGTAGCTGTCGGCCCCGTGCTGCACCCCCCATAAGCGCTGACACGCCCAGAAGCCAAGCGACCTTTGCTTTACCCCCCATTACTTCCTCCTTGAGTCATCAAATAGCCACTATCCGTATTAGTCGATTATTTGGTAATGGCAAAGGAGAACGCGCTCAGCCGAACCCTCACTGAAACGAGATCGTTCATATTCACCGGACTCTAGGGGACTGATCAGGCAGTGTGCCCAGCTTTCAGAGGGTGACGCCATCAAGGTAGAGTGCACCATTGGCGATCCTGGTGAGGTATTGCTTGCTCACGATTGCTCGCTTCAACAGGCGAATTAGGTAACTCAGGAAGGTTGCACAGGATGGCAAAGAAACCCAAGTTCTACGCTGTCGTTCGAGGACGGAAACTCGGGATTTTCAATAGCTGGGTAGATGGAGCACGCTTGTCCATCGAGCGCTTTCCAGAAGCGAAACACCAGTCGTTCGCAACGCTTGCGCTCGCGGAAGAGTGGTACCGCAAGAACATCCCCACGCCAGGCTCGAATCACTCACCGGTTTTTCACTTCAGCACGCAGGCGCCCGAGCCGCAGCCAACCGCCGCTCCTCTGCAGGCGGCATTTGAAGGCGTGGTTGCCAAGAAATACGTCGTCTATTTGATTATTGATCCCGTGACGGAGGAGCCCTTTTACGTAGGGCAGACGGGCAACTTCAAAAGCCGGCAGCGGAGCCATCTCGAGAAAGCCAATCACAACTGCAAGCGTGCGGCAGCCAAAATCGCTCAGATACTCGATGCGGGGATGACCCCAGCATTCAAAGTCGTGGAAACCTGCGACTCAGAAGAGGCCTCATTGGAGGCAGAAACACGCTGGATCGAACATTGCACTGCCAGGGGTATCAAGGTTTGGAACCGCTGGAGGGAGCATCGAGAAATTCAGGCATTACACATGAAGCCCAGTATCGAGCTTGATCGAATCATCGGCGATGGCCCTTTCACTCTCGGCCCCTACCAATACGACTCCAGATTTGATCTCAAGACCAGGCTCACCGCCTTCCTGGCAAAGTCCTCTCCAGGCGCGATACAGTCCCGCATGGCCACAGAGAAGCTCAGATTGATCTGGGAAGTCACGCGGCAAGAGGGCGAAGTCAGTGAGTTCCGAATCGTCAGTTGTCTATCAAAGCCTGGGTTCATGAACACGCCGCGGCATCAGCTCGAAGCTGTACTCGAGTCCGGAGCAACTGTGGATTTTGACTACCGCGCTGCGATCGACCGCCTCCCCTAGCCGACTGCTTCGCAATTGACACCCAGGGCACCAAGTACAGCAAGTTGAGTTGATACACAGCTAGCAAACCCCAGAAACTTGTGAAGCCCTGGCCATTCTGTTCAGGGCCGTCATTCATTTTGGGAGATTTTATGTATCGTCTGCGCGCTGTGCTTGATCGGCTGTTCCCCTAGTCCTGGCTATCGGGACTGCCAAGGTCGCTGCCACCCGTCAAGGTCTGGATATCTGTAACCGCCTGTTCGAAGTTACCGGCGCCCGCGCCACCCATGCTTCGCTGCGCTTCGACCGCCACTGGCGCAACCTGAGGACGCAAACCCTGCACGACCTGGTGGATTACCGCATCCACGAGTCGGCGAGTGGGCCCTCAGCGGAAAGCGCCCTGCCCCATCCTTCTATTCCTAAAGATCGCCCATACAACTGCTGCCCCTCCTCCCGTCGCGCAATGTCATCCGTAAGCGACTCATTGCGATTGTGCCAGTTGATGGTGAACAAGCGCCGAGTGCAGGATGCACAGGTTCTGGATAACCGGCTGGTGAGATTGTCGATTTGAGCTGAACGCCAAAGACCACAGGCAACGCAGATAACCTGACTACTATCAGTGAGGCCTTCAAGGACAACCCCGCTGAGACTGTGGATGGCGTCGAGAACACAAAAATTGAAAGAGGTAGCTGTACTGCTCCGAAACAGGCCACCTGTAAGATGGCCTGTACGTGACGGTTTACAAGACAAGGTGTTGTCGAAGCTTTTGGCTTCGGACGCAAACGTAACAATCTCGGCACGGAGCGATACGTAGTCACGACCCATTTTGTGTAGTCAGGTTGAAACCCGGATAAACGAAATCTAAACTTTACTTTCGTTTTTTCGAAAAACTAGGCAGTTCACCCCTAAAATCTAAGCTATAGCTTAGTTTTTAGGCGGCGTTGAGCATATCCATGTGAATCGCCCCTTGTTTTGTAGACCCATCTAACGACTGCAATGGGTTGATAGCTGCCTTAGGGCTGGGCGTCTGCACCACGAACCGGCTTGAGCACAATGATTCCGCCTATCAACTCGATGGTCAGGGAATCAGCGATTTGCAGGCCCATGCGTTCGAGGACATCGTCGGATAGCTCAATGATGACATCCGCAGAACCATCACCTGGATCTTGGCATTTCACGGTTGTCTGGACGAAATCTTTCATAAGAAGCGGCTCTTGCTGGCCTGATGGGGGAGCCTCCATCCTACGCCCACATGCTTACAACTCATAGCAGTCGCCCCACGGCGACCGCTAAATGTTGGGGCCTTCGGCTAGCGGCGATGGCGCTGAAAACTGAGCTTTGGGTAGTGTCTGCTTCGGGTCAATTTCTGCCGTTCAAGACTTACCAGTGCACTTGTGACATCCGATGCAAATGGCTGGTCATGTGGGATACAAACGCTTGGTCGGAAAAACCCCGCTTTAAGCCAGGATCTACAGTAAAGATAGGACTGAAGCCAACTATTCATTGCGCTTATAACTTCTTGAAACGCCCCATTCAATGCGAACCCACCTAAAATAACGCACGTTCCGCGGCAAAAAACTAGTCAAGTCGAAGACTTACACACCACAAGTAGGAAATAGCAAACACACTAGCAACTTAAATAACACCTCCTGCCCGAACAAATACCTTGCAAACCATTAACTTTTACAAATATACGTGCTACACTACCATGTTTTTTTAGGTGAAGAGGTTTGTCCGTCATGAATGAGATTGTAATCCCTTCTGGATGTTCTATAAGTCACTTAGCTAGCAAAATCAGACACAATCATAAATCAAGCTTCAAATTTG
>NZ_JABMCN010000082.1 GCF_013179515.1 Pseudomonas sp. CM27 | reverse complement strand
TTCGCCCAGCAGGTTCAGGCGGTAGGCCAGCGAACCGTCCTGGTTCAGCGGCCCGGTAGCGTCCAGGGTGGCCCGGTGCATGCCCTGATCATCGAACTGACTGCCCAGGGTCACCTTCGACTCGGGCAGCGGTTGCTTGCTTACCACGTTGAACGTACCACCGGGGTCGCCACGGCCGTACAGGCTGGTGGCCGGGCCGCGGATCACTTCCAGGCGCTCGACGGTGTTGGCGTCCGGTGCGTTGGGGTAGCCGCGGTTGATCGGGAAGCCGTTGCGGTAGAACTCGCCTGTGGTGAAGCCGCGCACGGTGAAGGTGGTCAGGCCCTGGCCGCCGAAGTTGTTGGCGCGGCCGACACCGCCGGCGTAGTCCAGGCCATCTTGCAACCGTGTCGCGCCGGTGTCGGTCAGTACATCCTTGGGCACCACGCTGACCGACTGCGGCGTTTCGTGCAGGGCGGTGTCGGTGCGGGTGGCGCTGGCCGAGCGGGTCGCCATGTAGCCATCGACCGGGCCGTCGGCGCGCTCGCTGTCGGCGCTGCCGGTGATGCTCAGGGCCTGGAGTTCTATGCGGGCGGGGTCGCTGAGCGGCTCAGGCTCGGCAAAGGCCAGCGGGGAGACAGCGTGCAGCACGCAAAGCGAAACGAACGTTCGACGCATCGACGGTACGATCCTGAAGTAGGGCGCTAGGGGAAGGGTGGAATAGTGCCGGGAAACTACTACGAATCATTATCAAATGCATTCTTTTTAAGTGGCACTGGTGTGCCAGATACCAATCGGCGGGATTTGGGCTTTATTGGTCGCGGGGGCGGGGCGTTTTCGCGGGGATTGCATCAGGGCTGACAGGTGCTTGCCACAGCATTTTCAGCGCCTGTCAGCCCTGATGCAACTCGCCAAAGACCCCAGAATCGGCAGCCTGTAACCCCACTCCCTTACCGACCCCCCTTTATCGCCAGCACATTGCACAGCGGATGCTCCAGCACATGCGCCGTGGTCCCGCCCAGGAAGGTATGCATGGCGTCATGCCGATGGCTGCCCATCACGATCACATCCACCCGGCTGTGGCCAACAAAATGTGCAATCGCCCTGATCGCAGCCCCTTCCAGAAAATGCCGGCGTTCCAGCGGGATCTGGTGATGGTCGCCCAACCGGTTGAACGCTGCCCGCTGCGCCGTCCGCACGCTGCCCTCGAAGCCGGGCATGGTCACCGTACCGGCACCGAAGTCGGCGATGTGCGTCCTGGCCGCATCGCACACATGCACCAGGTGCAGCTCCCCGTTGCATTGCAGGGCCAGGGCATGGGCGCAGTGGATCACCTGCTCATCCAGGTGTTCGCCAGCGCCAAGGCTGTTCAAGTCCACAGCGGCGGCGATCTGCCGGGGCAGGGGCAGGCGGATGTCACTGACCAGGTGCACGGCGACCGGGCTGTCCTTGAGCAGCTGCCAGTCCAGCGGTGTTACCAGCAGACGCTTGAGCACCGGTTCGTGTTGCACATCCTTGACCAGCAGGTCGCACCCCAGCAGTTCTATCCGTTGCAGCACGCTGCCCAGTGGGTCGCGGGTCAGCAGCAGTTCGGTGGACACGTCCAGGCCGGCATTGCCCAGCTGCTCGGCCTGGTCCGCCAGCCACTGGCGGTTATCGCCCAGCAGCCGTTGACGTTCGTGGCCGTCACTCATCAAGCCAAAGGTGTCGACATCGTCGACGACTACGTTGATATCCAGCAACGCACCGCAAGATTCCGCCAGCGCCGCCGCGCGTTGCAGCGCTGGCGTGTGGCGCATCTGCGGGCCGAGCATGACAAACAGACGCTTGAACTGGCTCATCTCACACCTCCACGTGTGGCAGCCCCCCGGTTACCTGATCCTGTTCAGTCTAGACCCTGCGCGCCCGGTAAAACCGCTCACGCTTTTTTTCACTACGCACTGGTATCTCCCACAGGGAGCGCCCCTGCCACCAGTAAAGAACGGCAGGCTGATCTGCGACTGGAACAACCACGTGCCTGAGCCCGCATCGAACAAGCCATTTAGCTCGAGGCTGGTACTACCGGCGTTGGCGGTCAGGCTGATGCTAGGGAAAACGCCGCCCGCGCCACGCCGATGTTGGCGTTGGCCGCCCGCAGCTGGTATTCCGCCGGAAGAATGTCTGGCCGGCTTCGCTGCAGATCGGAAGGTAGCCCGCCGGGCAACCCGGCAATCTGCTCGTCGGCCAGGGGCAGGGCCGCCAGATTGTCGGCAACGGTTGCGCCCACCAGCAGCGTCAGCTGGTTGAGGTGCTGGGCGACTTGGCGCTTGTAGCGGGCCACCGCAGCCCGGGTCCTGTCGACGCTGGTCTGCGCCTGGCTGGTCGAGCGCCGACACCGCACCGGCGCGGCACTGGTTGCGGGTCAGGGTTGCAGCGCATCGATATGCTTGTCCAGCATCGGCGCAGCGGTATTGGCATTATAGTGGCTCTTGCCGTGTAGTGACTGGCGCAGTGCGGGTTGTCGGGTATGATGCGGGCCCCATCATTGCCACGAGGCCTGCCCCATGTCCCTGAGTGCTGAACAGATCGGCGAATTCCGTGCCTTTGCCGAGCAGCTGGCCGATGCTGCCGCTGTGGCGATTCAGCCATATTTCCGCGCCAGCCTGGATGTCGAGGACAAGGGCGGGCGCCTGTATGACCCGGTGACCGTGGCCGACAAGGCGGCCGAAGACGCCATGCGTGCGTTGATCCAGGCCCGTTACCCCGAGCATGGCATCCTCGGCGAAGAGGCTGGCGTGGCAGTTGGAAGCAGCCCGCTGACCTGGGTACTCGACCCCATCGACGGCACTCGCGCCTTCATTACCGGCCTGCCACTGTGGGGCACGTTGATCGCCCTGAACGATGGCGAGCGCCCGGTGATCGGGGTGATGAACCAGCCGTTCACCGGCGAGCGCTTTGTCGGCACGCCGGAGGGCGCATGGCGCAGCGGCACACCGCTGAAGACCCGGGCCTGTGCCGACCTGGCCACGGCCACGTTGATGTGCACCACGCCAGACATGTTCGACAGCGCCGAGCGCAAGGCCGCGTTCGAGGCCGTGGCCGGCAAGGCACGGCTGATGCGCTATGGCGGCGATTGCTATGCCTACTGCATGTTGGCGTCGGGCTTTGTGGACGTGATCGTCGAGGCCAGCCTGCAGCCGTATGACGTGCAGGCATTGATCCCGATCATCGAAGCGGCGGGTGGGGTGATCACTGCCTGGGATGGCAGCAGTGCGCAGAATGGCGGGTGTGTGGTGGCCTGTGGCGACCCGGTGCTGCATGCGCAGGTGGTGGGGCTGTTGCGTCACGCCATGTAAGGAATGTGTGTCTGAACAGGCCAGCACAGGTTGCCAATATCCCCAACCACTGCACTTTTTCCGATTTCCGGGCTCTATGCTTGGCCAGGCTGCTCTGATCCCCAGTACAGCCGCCGAATATCGACCCGGTGCCGATGGTTGCAAGCTACCTGAACGTCCTCCCGCGCCTGCTGCTGGCAGGCGCCCTCACATGCCTGGGCGCCTGCACCCACGAGCAAGGCCGTGACATCGTCAGCCAGTTCGGCAACGGCAAGCCCAGCGAGCTGTTCCAGACCAGCGTCGACCGCCTGGCCACGCTGTCGATGCGCGACAACCTGCAAAGCCTGTACCTGCTGATGAACAAGCTGTACCTGCGCAACCCCAACCAGTGGAAGATGTCTGGCTACGTCGACGCCGCCACCGCAGAGCGGCAGATCCGCATCGCCATCGAACAGCGGCAACCCTTGCCGCAATTGGGCAATCGCCGCGACCTGGCGGCCTTGAGCTACGCCCTGAGCCCGGAGTTTCGCGGTGACCGCGTCGGTGCTTTCATCTACGCCATCGGCAGCATGCTGATTACCGCGCACGGTGGGCGTACCGAGTTCTACATGACCGATACCATTGACCCGCTGTTCATCAACAACGCGGCGCGCAATATCGAGAAGGCGACGTGGATGCTCAGCCAGCGGCAGGATGCCAATGGCGTGCTGTTGCTGTTCTCCAACGAGATTTCGGAGGAGGGCAGCAACCTGAGTTTTGCGGTGGAGTTCGGCAAAATCGTCGCGCGGCTGGATTTGCTGGCCGAGTTGCTGGATGAGCGCTATCGGCGGATCGGGTTGAATTACGCGCAAAGCCTGCTGTTGATGAACTTTTTGCCGGTGCAGTGACTTCAGAGCAATGCCTGGATGGCACGCCGGTAGCGCTGACCGGCCAGGCTCATGCTGTTGTTGTGCGTAGCCCCCGGCACCAGCAACAGCGTTTTTGGCTGGTGGGCGGCATCGAACAGCTGCTGGCTGAAACGCGGCGGCACGAAGCGGTCATCCAGCCCATGTACCAGCAAAACCGGCAGGCCGACATCCTTGATCTTGTCCAGCGAGTCGAACTTTTGCGACATCAACCAGCGTACCGGGAGTGAAGTATTGGCGACCGCAGCGGCGGCGTCGCCCAATGAGGTGAAAGTGGATTCAAGGATCAGGCCGCGTGCAGGTGCCTTGGCACCGTTTTCTTGCGCCTCACGCGCCAGCTCACTGGCCAGTTCCACCGCCACTGCGCCGCCCAGCGAATGGCCGAAGATCAGGCGCTTGCCGGCATCCGGCTGGAGCTGGGCGAAGCGTTCCCAGGCGATGCGTGCATCCTCGTAGACGGTTGCTTCGGATGGCAGGCCGCCACGGCTCTGGCCAAAGCCGCGGTAATCCACAGCCAGCACCGAATAGCCCATGGCATGCAGCTGCTCGATACGGAACAACTGGCCGGTAAGGTTCCAGCGCACGCCGTGCAGGTAGAGGATAGCCGGGGCATTGGCGCGTTTGGCCGGCCACCACCAGGCGTGCAGGCTCTGGTTGTCAGTGAAACTGCGCGGGCGCAGGTCGAGTTCCTGCACATCGTTGGGCAGGCCGCGGAACCAGCTGGCCTGGCCGGGTTCGATGCGAAACACCAGTTCGCGTTCCTTGCACTGCAGGACCGCGCAACTGGTGGGCAGGCCGATGACCAGCAGGCTGGCGCACAGCCAGGTAAGCCAGCGGCGGCGCAGGTGGATGAGGAAGAGGGTGGACATGGAGGCTTTTTTAGCAGATGCGCTCGGGTTGATGTGGGAAAGCAGCCGAATGGCGGGGAGGGTTTGATAACAAGTTGTTTCTGGGGTTATGGGTTCAAAGGCTGCGCAAAGATTCAAGCAACGGCCGAAACTCATCCAGCAACCAGTCACGCAACCGCCGGCAGCTGGACTCATGTTCCTTGTCCTCATTGAAGGCCAGGAAATGGAAGGTGTCCTTGAGTACCAGGCCTCACCAGCAGCCCTTGGGCAACCAGCGGCGCCACCAGGTGGTGCCAGCCCAGCGCCACGCCCTGGTTGCCCAGGGCCAGCTGTACCAGCAGGTTGTAGTCGTTGGCATTGAAAAAGTGCGGCGCCGTGTTGGCGCGGCTTTTCAGGTCGACGTCATGGAAGGCCAGCCATACGTTCCAGTCCACATGCTCGGCCACCTGCGAGCGCCCATAGGGGCTGAGGTTAAGCAAAGTGCCATCGCGCAACCCCTGCAAGGTGCGCACTTCCGGGTGCTGCGCCAGATACTGCGGCGTGCACACCGGGTAGATCACGTCATGGTTGAGCGGGTGCGAGCGATAGCCCGCCTGCACTTTGCCCAGCTTGGTGATGTAGATGTCCGGGCGCACGCCAGGCTCCATCGACAGAAAGTTCTGCGTGGTGACCAGGTTGATGTCGATGTCCGGGTTCTCGTCGAAGAACCTGGACATGCGGGGGCCCATCCACAAGGCCGCGAACGCCGGGGAACAGCACAAGGTGACCACGTGCTTGGTGTTGGTATTGCTGCGGATGCGCTCGGCCGCCTGGGAAATGTTGACGAACGACAACTGCACCGCATCGAAAAAGATCGAGCCGGCCACCGTCAGCTCCACCGCGCGCCCGACGCGGGTGAATAACTCGGCGCCCAGGTAGGTCTCCAGCTCTCGGATCTGCCGGCTGACCGCCGCCTGGGTGACGCACAGCGCTTCGGCCGCGCGGGTGAAGTTCTGGTACTTGGCGGCAGCGACGAAGACTTTGACCGCGCGCAGCGAGGGCATCTTGATCAGCGTCTGATCGGGCTCGGAGTGTCTGACCATGTCGGTAGTGGGAGGTTCTTCGTAGGAGCAGCCTGGTGCTGCGAAAAGGCCCGTACAGGCACCACGGCGCCAGTGTATGAGCCGGCATCTACGCAGCACAAGGCTGCTACCGCATTCAAGGGTGCGGCGGCAGGCTCTGCGCAGGGCCTTTCACGCCGATTGATAACTTCAGGTAATGGTTAGCGTAAATCAAATGTCGTTGGACCCGCTCTGGTTCAGGGCTTAACGTTAAAGCCACGGCGCGACATTGGTGACATCGATGTCGAATAATTTTGAAGCAGGTCATTCTGCGTGCCGGTTTTGACTCACGTTCGAATTTGAACGGACTGCCAAGCGTACTCGCACTGATCTCTACCCGCCTTATTGAAAGTGCGATGTTGAAAGATTGGTTAATAAGCATAATAAAGAGGGTCGTATGAGCCATGCCGATGAGATTCTTTCGGTAAAAAACATCTTCAAAGTGTTCGGGCCTAATCCGAACATGGCCATGGAGATGCTCCGCAAGGGCGCCGACAAGAACGAAATTTTCAGCAAGACCGGCCACGTCGTCGGCGTGTTCGATGCAAGTTTTTCGGTCAAACGCGGCGAGATTTTCGTCATCATGGGCCTTTCCGGGTCGGGCAAGTCGACCATGGTGCGGCTGTTCAACCGCCTGATCGAACCCACCTCCGGCAGCATTCACCTCAACGGCAAGGAAATTACCGGGCTCTCCGACAAAGCCCTGCTCGACGTGCGCCGCGAGGAAATGGGCATGGTGTTCCAGTCCTTTGCCCTGATGCCGCACATGAGCGTGCTGGAAAACACCGCCTTCGGCCTGGAGATTGCCGGCGTGCCTGAAGCCGAACGGCAAAGCCGTGCCCGCGAAGCGCTGAGCCAGGTTGGCCTGGCTGGCCACGAGCACAGCTACCCGCACCAGCTGTCCGGCGGCATGCAGCAGCGGGTGGGCCTGGCCCGGGCGCTCGCCAACGACCCGACCATCCTGCTGATGGACGAAGCGTTCTCGGCACTCGACCCGCTGATCCGCAGTGAAATGCAGGGCGAACTGATGCGCCTGCAGGCCGAGCAGCAGCGCACCATCATCTTCATTTCCCACGACATCGAGGAAGCCATCCGCATCGGCCATCGCATCGCGATCATGGAGGGCGGCCGCGTGGTGCAGATCGGCACCCCGCAAGAACTGATCAACCAGCCGGCCAACGATTCAGCTTCCCGCATTTCTACCGGCGCTTCCGTGAATTGTTTGCCATTGCCCCGCGCCAGTATCGGGCGCGCAGCCAGGGTTGGGCTGGGCGGCAGGATGTAGCGGTCCATTGACCCAGGAATCTGCAAGCCTTCATCGGCCCTATCGCCGGCAAGCCAGCTCCCACAGGATCGAGAGGCCTATGGGAGCTGGCTTGCCGGCGATAGGGCCAGACCTGCAGAATGTGTTCGATTACCGAACGAAAATCAAAACTGACCTGTCCGCTATCCGCCCATCCAATCCGATCGCCGCATTGCCCATCCCCCGCCTTTTTGCTTAAGTGTCCCCATCCACCGGTTGTCACCTGCCCCCCGTGACCCGCAGCCGGCGCTATACAATAACCGTGAACGACCGCGGCCACCGCCCACAAGGCGGTAGGCAGCGGCGAACAGAACAATAACGATGCCGAGTGCCTTGCCTATGGAAAGCCGCCTGCTGAGCGAGCGCAGTAGCGTGTTCCACCACGCCGACCCTTATGCTGTGTCCGATTACGTCAACCAGCATGTAGGCCAGCATTGCATCGGTCTGTCGCGCACCACCCACCCCCAGGCCAGCCTCAGCCACCGCACGTTCGCCGAACTCGACCTGTGCCGCATCAGCTACGGCGGTAGCGTGCGGGTCACCTCGCCAGCCCTGGAGACCATCTACCACCTGCAGGTACTGCTGAACGGCAATTGCCTGTGGCGCGGGCACAAGCGCGAGCATCACCTGGTGCCGGGGGAACTGCTGCTGATCAACCCCGACGACCCGGTTGACCTGACCTACTCGGAAGACTGCGAGAAGTTTATCCTCAAGGTGCCCACCCGGTTGCTGGATTCGATCTGCGACGAACAGCGCTGGTATCGCCCCGACGGCGGCGTGCGCTTCCTGCGCAACCATTACCGGTTGGACGAGCTGGACGGGTTCGTCAATTTGCTGGCAATGGTGTGCCAGGAGGCGGAGGTGACGGATTCGCTGCCCAGGGTGCAGGGCCATTACAGCCAGATCGTGGCCAGCAAGCTGCTGACCCTGATGAGCACCAATATCCGTCGCGAAAGCCTGAGCGCACCGCAGGCGGGGCTTGAGCGCATTCTTGACTACATCGACCGCAACCTGAAACTGGAGCTATCGGCTGACGTGCTGGCAGAGCAGGCCTGCATGAGTTTGCGCTCGTTGTATACCTTGTTTGACCAGCACCTGGGTACTACACCCAAGCATTACGTGCGCCAGCGCAAGCTTGAGCGGGTGCATGCGTGCCTGAACGACCCGACTTGTGGTGTGCGCAGTGTGACGGAACTTGCCCTGGATTATGGATTCCTGCATCTGGGACGGTTTTCTGAAGTGTACCGCCAGCAGTTCGGCGAGCTGCCTTCGCAGACGTTCAAACGCCACAGATGAGGCGCGTTAGCGTGGTCACCTGACATTTCCACCAGTTGCTTACATTTCATGTACGTCCCACCATTTGATTTATTTCGATGAGAAGGTGGGTCCATGTCAACGTCGCGAAATTCCTCTGGTTCACGGCAGTACACGGTTTATGGGCATGACGGCGGTGAGCAATTTGCATCCATGCTGGGCTTCGGCGGAGAGAGAATTGAGCCTACTACAGGGTGCTACTTACTAGGGAATGGATACCGCGCGTTCAATCCGGTCTTGATGAGGTTTCACAGTCCTGACAGCTTGAGCCCGATGGGGCTTGGAGGAATAAACTGTTATGCCTACTGTGGTGGGGATCCGGTTAATTATGCTGATCCTAGTGGGCACCGTAAGTTTTCTAAGATTTCAAAAGCCCCTGCGCTTCGGAAAATTTGGGAAACGCCTGAAGCGCCAAGACCTCAGAAACCAGTGCAACTGTCAAGTATTCGAAAACATGCCGGAGTCGCCGGCTATACTGTGAGTAATCAAGTCGTAGAAACTATCAACAATCTCGGGCGTGGTTACGGGGATCAAATACAACCCATCATGAATTCATCGCATTGGTCAGATGCTCAAAAATTATTAGTGCAAGGCACCGCAGTGAAGCTATCAAGCAACATCGGAGAAAATTTGCAGAGAGCCGCTGGCGATCCTGTCAATGCGGCTGCGACTCCGATATCGTCCAACAGTCACTTGATGGAGGCGTTAGCGGTAGTCGCACCACTTAACGAAATAATGCAAGCGGCAGGAAGCGTGAACACTCTTGTGAACGATGTTGTTGCAAGCTGGCTCCATGACCCCAAACGGCTGGTTCCAAAAGTGCGAGATCCCGGTAAAGCTGGATAGCACTCTGCACAATCCGGATAGTCCCCCGCCAGCGGTCTCCCTAACCTGACCAGGTCTGAACAATAACAATGGAGACCCTGGCCATGTTCCTGGGATTCGACTACCTCAATGCCATGCTCGAGGACGACCGTGAAAAGGGCATCTACCGCTGCAAGCGCGAGATGTTCACCGACCCACGCCTGTTCGACCTGGAGATGAAACACATCTTCGAGGGCAACTGGATCTACCTGGCCCACGAAAGCCAGATCCCCGAGAAAAACGATTTCCTCACCCTGACCATGGGGCGCCAGCCGATTTTCATCGCGCGCAACAAGGACGGTGAGCTCAATGCCTTCCTCAACGCCTGCAGCCACCGCGGCGCCATGCTGTGCCGGCACAAGCGCGGCAACCGCTCCAGCTACACCTGCCCGTTCCACGGCTGGACCTTCAACAACAGCGGCAAATTGCTAAAGGTCAAAGACCCGAGCAACGCCGGCTACCCCGACAGCTTCAACTGCGACGGCTCGCACGACCTGACCAAGGTCGCGCGCTTCGAGTCTTACCGTGGCTTCCTGTTCGGCAGCCTGAATGCCGATGTGAAACCCCTGGTCGAACACCTGGGTGAGTCGGCCAAGATCATCGACATGATCGTCGACCAGTCGCCTGAAGGCCTGGAGGTGCTGCGCGGTGCCAGCTCGTACGTTTACGAGGGCAACTGGAAACTCACCGCCGAGAACGGCGCCGACGGCTACCATGTCAGCTCCGTGCACTGGAACTACGCCGCCACTCAGAACCAGCGCAAGCAGCGCGAGGCCGGTGACGAGATCAAGACCATGAGCGCCGGCGCCTGGGCCAAGCAGGGCGGTGGTTTCTATTCCTTCGACCACGGCCACCTGCTGCTGTGGACCCGCTGGGCCAACCCCGAAGACCGCCCGGCCTACGAGCGTCGCGAGCAGCTGGCCGCTGACTTCGGCCAGGCGCGTGCCGACTGGATGATCGAGAACTCGCGCAACCTGTGCCTGTACCCGAACGTGTACCTGATGGACCAGTTCAGCTCGCAAATCCGCGTCGCCCGGCCGATTTCGGTGAACAAGACCGAAATCACCATCTACTGCATCGCCCCCAAAGGCGAGAGCGCCGATGCCCGCGCCAAGCGCATCCGCCAGTACGAAGACTTCTTCAACGTCAGCGGCATGGCCACCCCGGACGACCTGGAAGAGTTCCGTTCGTGCCAGACCGGCTATGGCGGCGGTACCGGCTGGAACGACATGTCCCGTGGCGCAGCGCACTGGGTTGAAGGCGCCGACGAAGCGGCCAGGGAGATCGAACTGCAGCCGTTGCTGTCTGGCGTGCGCACCGAGGACGAAGGCCTGTTCGTGCTGCAACACAAGTACTGGCAGGACACCATGATCCAGGCGCTCAAGGATGAGCAGCAACTGATCCCCGTGGAGGCCGTGCAATGAGCCTGTACGAGACCGTGCGCGACTTCCTCTACCGCGAAGCGCGCTACCTGGACGATGCCCAGTGGGACCAGTGGCTGGAGCTGTACGCCAGCGACGCGACGTTCTGGATGCCCAGCTGGGACGATGACGACACCCTCACCGAAGATCCGCAAAGCGAGATCTCGCTGATCTGGTACGGCAACCGTGGCGGCCTGGAAGACCGCGTGTTCCGCATCAAGACCGAGCGCTCCAGTGCGACCGTGCCCGACACCCGCACCTCGCACAACATCAGCAACATCGAGATCGTCGAGCAGGGCGAGGGCAGCTGCCAGGTGCGCTTCAACTGGCACACCCTGAGCTTCCGCTACAAGACCACCGACAGTTACTTCGGCAGCAGCTTCTACACCCTCGACCTGCGCGGCGAGCAGCCGCAGATCTTGGCCAAGAAGGTGGTGCTGAAGAACGACTACGTGCGTCAGGTCATCGACATCTACCACATCTGATCCAGTGTTTTGCGAGCACTGCCCGGTGTGTCAGCCGACGCGCCGTGGTCAGGCTCGCCCGCGAGGTGCAACATGAGTTTCCAGATCGCACTCAATTTCGAAGACGGTGTTACCCGTTTCATCGAGGCCAGCGGCCATGAGACCGTGGCCGACGCTGCCTACCGCCAAGGCATCAACATTCCGCTGGACTGCCGCGACGGCGCCTGCGGTACCTGCAAGTGCAAGGCCGAGGCCGGGCGCTACGACCTGGGCGACAATTTCATCGAAGACGCCCTGAACGAAGACGAAATCGCTGAAGGCTATGTACTGACCTGCCAGATGCGCGCCGAAAGCGACTGTGTCATCCGCATTCCGGCTTCATCGCAACTGTGCAAGACCGAACAGGCCAGCTTCGAGGCGGCCATCAGCGACGTGCGCCAGTTGTCGGCCAGCACCATTGCCCTGTCGATCAAGGGCGAGGCGCTGAGCCGCCTGGCTTTCCTGCCCGGGCAGTACGTCAACCTCAAGGTCCCGGGCAGCGAGCAGAGCCGCGCCTATTCGTTCAGCTCGCTGCAGAAGGACGGCGAAGTCAGCTTCCTGATCCGCAACGTGCCGGGCGGGCTGATGAGCAGTTTCCTGACCAGCCTGGCCAAGGCTGGCGACAGCATGAGCCTGGCCGGGCCACTGGGCAGCTTCTACCTGCGGCCAATCCAGCGCCCGCTGTTGCTGCTGGCTGGCGGCACCGGCCTGGCACCGTTCACCGCCATGCTGGAGAAGATCGCCGAGCAGGGCAGCGATCACCCGCTGCACCTGATCTATGGCGTGACCAACGACTTCGACCTGGTCGAGCTCGACCGCTTGCAGGCCTTTGCCGCGCGCATCCCCAACTTCACCTTCAGCGCTTGCGTGGCCAGCCCGGACAGCCAGTACCCGCAGAAGGGCTACGTGACCCAGCACATCGAGCCACGCCACCTCAATGATGGCGACGTCGACCTGTACCTGTGCGGGCCGCCGCCGATGGTCGAGGCGGTCAGCCAGTACGTGCGCGAGCAAGGCATTACCCCGGCCAACTTCTACTACGAGAAGTTCGCCGCAGCGGCCTGATTCCTTCACCCGAACATAGCACCGCCCCTTGTGGGAGCGGGTTCACCCGCGAAGAGGCCGGCCGGTACAACGACATTGCCTGGTCGGACGCATTCGCGGGTAAACCCGCTCCCACAGGGATCGCGGGCAGGCGGAGATTTGAGTATGAACAACAGATTCCAAGGCAAGGTCGCCCTGGTTACCGGCGCCGCGCAAGGCATCGGCCGGGGTGTGTGCTGGCGGCTCAAGGCCGAAGGCGCGCAGGTGGTGGCGGTGGACCGCTCCGAACTGGTTCACGAACTGGCCGGCGAGGGCATGCTGACCCTCACCGCCGACCTGGAACAGCACAGTGACTGCGCCCGGGTCATGGCCAGTGCGGTAGAGGCCTTCGGCCGCCTCGATATCCTGGTCAACAACGTCGGCGGCACCATCTGGGCCAAGCCCTTCGAGCACTACCAGGTCGAGCAGATCGAAGCCGAAGTACGCCGCTCGCTGTTCCCCACCCTGTGGTGCTGCCACGCCGCGCTGCCGTACATGCTTGAACGCGGTGCCGGCGCCATCGTCAACGTCTCGTCCATCGCTACCCGCGGCGTCAACCGTGTCCCGTATGGCGCGGCCAAGGGCGGCGTCAACGCGCTGACCGCGTGCCTGGCGTTCGAAACCGCCGGCCGTGGCATCCGCGTCAACGCCACCGCACCCGGCGGCACCGAGGCGCCACCGCGGCGGGTGCCGCGCAACAGCGCCGAGCAGAGCGAGCAGGAAAAACACTGGTACCAACAGATCGTCGACCAGACCCTCGACAGCAGCCTGATGCACCGCTACGGCAGCATCGATGAACAGGTCGGGGCGATTCTGTTCCTGGCCTCGGACGAGGCGTCCTACATCACCGGCGTGACCTTGCCGGTAGGGGGCGGCGACCTCGGCTGAGCAGCCCCCCCACGGCAACAGCTTTTCACCACAACAAAAACAAGAGCGATAGATGCCATGCGAACCCTCGACGTACATCCGATCATCGATAACGCGCGCTTTACCCCGTTTCACTGGATGGTCATGGCCTGGTGCGGCCTGCTGCTGATCTTCGACGGCTATGACCTGTTCATCTACGGCGTGGTACTGCCGGTAATCATGAAAGAGTGGGGCCTGACCCCGTTGCAGGCCGGTGCGCTGGGCAGCTACGCGCTGTTCGGCATGATGTTCGGCGCGCTGGCGTTCGGCAGCCTGGCCGACCGTATCGGGCGCAAGAAGGGCATCGCCATCTGTTTCGCCCTGTTTTCCGGGGCGACCATTCTCAACGGCTTCGCCAGCAGCCCCAGCGAGTTTGGCATCTACCGCTTCATCGCCGGCCGGGGTTGCGGGGGGCTGATGCCTAACGCCGTGGCCCTGATGAACGAATACGCGCCCAAGCGCCTGCGCAGCACGCTGGTAGCGATCATGTTCAGTGGCTACTCGCTGGGCGGCATGCTTTCGGCAGGCGTGGGCATCTTCATGTTGCCGCGGTTCGGCTGGGAGTCGATGTTCTTCGCCGCCGCCGTGCCGCTGCTGCTGTTGCCGGTAATCCTTTACTACTTGCCGGAATCGATTGGCTTTCTGGTGCGCCAAGGCCGCACCGAAGAAGCGCGCAAGCTGCTCAAACGACTGGACCCGACGTGCGACGTGCAGGCCGATGACGTGCTGCAGGCGGTGGACCGCAAAAGCAGCGGGGCGTCAGTGCTCGACCTGTTCCGCGACGGCCTGGCCATCCGCACCCTGGCCTTGTGGCTGGCGTTCTTCTGCTGCCTGCTGATGGTCTACGCGCTGAGTTCCTGGCTGCCCAAGCTGATGGCCAACGCCGGCTACAGCCTGGGCTCAAGCCTTTCGTTCCTGCTGGCGCTGAACTTCGGCGGCATGGCCGGGGCAATTCTTGGCGGCTGGCTGGGCGACCGCTACAACCTGGTCAAGGTCAAGATGGCGTTCTTCATCGCCGCTGCGCTATCGATCAGCCTGCTGGGGGTAAACAGCCCAACGCCGCTGCTTTACCTGCTGATCTTCATTGCCGGTGCCACCACCATCGGTACGCAGATCCTGCTGTATGCCGGCGCCGCGCAAATGTACGGCCTGTCGGTGCGCTCCACCGGTCTTGGCTGGGCTTCCGGTATCGGCCGCAACGGCGCCATCGTCGGGCCGCTGCTGGGCGGTGCACTGATGGGAATCAACCTGCCGCTGCAGCTCAATTTCATCGCCTTCGCCATCCCTGGTGCCATTGCCGCACTGGCCATGGCTGTGCACCTGGCCAGCGGCCGGCGGCATGCCCAGGCCATTGCGGCCCAGGCCTGAATCGAACTGCGCGAGGTGCCATGAAAACCCTGATCAAGGACAGCTCGCTGTCCGCCATCGTCGCTGGCTGCATCGCCACGATGATCTCTTATGCCGGCCCGCTGGTGATCATCTTCCACGCCGCGGAGGCCGCCGGCCTGTCTCACCAGCAGCTGTCGTCCTGGGTGTGGGCGGTGTCCATGGGCAGCGCCGTGCTTGGCGCGCTGCTCAGCCTGCGTTACCGGGTGCCGGTGGTCATCGCCTGGTCGATCCCCGGCTCTGCGCTGCTGGTAACCGCCTTGCCGCAGCTCGGCCTGGAACAGGCAGTGGGTGCCTACCTGGTGGCCAACCTGGTGCTGCTGCTGATCGGCATCAGCGGCGCCTTCGACCGCATCATTGCGCGCCTGCCAGGCTCCATCGCCGCCGGCATGCAGGCGGGCATCCTGTTCAGCTTCGGTAGCGAGGTATTCCGCGCCTTGCCGCTACAGCCGCTGCTGGTAATGGCGATGTTCGTCACCTACGTGCTGATGCGCCGGCTGCAGCCGCGCTATGCAGTGGCAGCGGTGCTGTGCGTCGGCACGCTGGTGACCGTGGCCAGCGGTGCGTTGCGCAGTGAAGCACTGGTGCTGGAGCTGGCTTCGCCGCAACTGATCACCCCGCAGTTCAGCCTGGCGGCGCTGTTCAGCCTGGCGCTGCCGATGGTGCTGGTGGCACTGACCGGGCAGTTCATGCCGGGCATGGCGGTGCTGCGCAACGCCGGATACGCAACGCCTGCCAGCCCGCTGATCAGCGCCAGTGCCTTGGCCGGTGCGGTGCTTGCGCCCTTTGGTTGCCACGGGCTGAACCTGGCGGCAGTTACCGCCAGCCTGTGCACCGGCCACGAAGCCCATGCGAACCCGCGCCGCCGCTATGTGGCGGCAGTGGCCGGCAGTGCACTGTACCTGCTGCTGGGCATTGCCGGGGCCACGCTGATGTCGCTGTTTGCAGCCTTTCCCGCCGCGCTGATCGCCGCCCTGGCCGGGTTGGCCCTGTACGGCGCGATCAGCGAAGCCCTGGCCCGCAGCCTGGCCGAGCCGGCCGAGCGCGATGCCGGGCTGTTCACATTCCTGGTCACCGCTTCGGGGGTGGCCTTCCTGGGCCTGTCGGCGGCGTTCTGGGGCTTGGTGTTCGGCCTGCTGGCCCACGCGCTGCTGCGGTTGCGCCGGCCACAGGCACGGGAGGTGCTGCGCCGTAACCCATGAACCGCTGCTGTTCCAACGCTTTATCCATAAAAACAAGATCAAGAGAGCTTCGGAATGAACCACACCCCCTGCGTCGCCTTGGGCCTGACTTTGCTCAGCCAACCGTTGCTGGCCGCCGAAGGCGGTTTCTTCGAAGATTCGAAGGCCAGCCTCAGTGCCCGTAACTACTACTTCAGCCGCGACTTCTCCGACATTGTCGGGGCCAACCAGCAGTCCAGGGCCGAGGAGTGGGCCCAGGGTTTCATCCTCGATTTCAAGAGCGGCTACACCCCAGGCACGCTCGGCTTCGGCGTGGATGCCCTGGGCCTGCTGGGGATCAAGCTCGACAGCAGCCCGGACCGCGTCAACACCGGCCTGCTACCGGTGCATGGCGATGGTCGCGCTGCCGACGAATACAGCCGCCTGGCGCCTACCTTCAAGGCACGGCTGTCAAAGACCGAGCTGCGCGTGGGCGAGCTGCAACCGAACCTGCCGGTACTGACCTTCAGCGACATCCGCCTGCTGCCGCCGACCTACCAGGGGGCGAGCGTGAGTTCGGCGGAAATCGACGGGCTGACGGTGCAGGCCGGTCACCTGAAAAGCACCCACCTGCGCAACGAAGGGGGCGACGGCAAGATGAACGCCATGCTCGGCCATGTGCCGATGCGCCAGGCACAAAGCGATGCGTTCAACTACGTGGGCGGCGACTATGCGTTCAACGCCAACCAGAGCAGCATCAGCCTGTGGTACGGGGAACTGGAAGATATCTACCAGCAAGGCTTTGTCGGGCTCAAGCACAGCAAACCGGTAGGGGATTGGGTACTCAGCGCCAACCTGGGGTATTTCACTGCGCGTGAAGCGGGCGAGGCGCTGCTCGGCAACATCGACAACCAGGCGTTCTTCTCGATGTTCACCGCCCGGCATGGCGGGCACAGCTTGCATGTCGGCTACCAGGGTATCTACGGCGATAGCCCGTTCCCACGGGTATTCGCCAACATCTCGCCGCTGGGCAACGAAGTCCCGACCTACGAGTTCGCCTACACCGACGAGCGCTCCTACCAGGTGCGTTACGACTACAACTTCGCAGCCATGGGCGTGCCGGGGCTGACCACGACGGTGCGCTACATCACCGGTAACAATGTAGATACCGGGCAGGGTTATGAAGGGCGTGACCGCGAGCGCGACCTGGATATCGGCTATGCGGTGCAGAGCGGGGTGCTGAAGGGCCTGGGGATTCGGCTGCGCAACGCCATGGCCCGGTCCAACTACCGCAGTGACATCGACGAGAACCGCCTGACCCTGGTGTACACCTGGCAGTTGCTGTAGCCCGTGCACCCACAATCGCGATTGCGTGTCAGCGCCGGATGAGGGTAGCGTCGGCAAACCACCTTTTCAGGAATGCCACCCTTGGACTCCATCACCCAAGCCGTTCTCGGCGCCGCCCTGCAAGGTACCGTGCTGGGCCGCATCCAGGGCCGCCGCTCGCTGCTTTACGGGGCGGCGCTGGGCACGCTGCCCGACCTGGATGTGATCATCCGCTACGCCGACCCGGTGTCGCAGATGACCTACCACCGCGGCTTCTCCCACTCATTGTTCGTGCTCACCGGGCTGGCGTTGCTGCTGGCGTGGCTGGTCGGCAAATGCTGGCCCGGCAAGGGCTACACCCTGCCCAGGCTGTTCCTCGCGTTCTGGCTGGTGCTCATCACCCACCCGCTGCTCGATGCCTTCACTGTGTACGGTACGCAGCTGTTCTGGCCACTGCAGACAACCCCGCAGAGCTGGGCTGCGGTATTCATCATCGACCCGGTCTACACGGTGCCGCTGCTGGCAGCGGTGGGTTACGCCATTTTCAAGGGCGTTACGCAGAGGGCTACTCGCCTGCTGACCCTGGCGCTGGTGTTCAGCACTGCCTACCTGGGTTTTGGCCTGGCCGGGCGGATGGCGGCCGAGCAGCGCTTCCAGGCGGCGTTGGAGCAACAGGGTGTCGTCGCCAGCGAGGTACGTGCCGTGCCCATCGCCTTCAACAGCCTGGTCTGGCGGGTGCTGGCCAAGACCCCGGATGGCCACTATTACGAAGGCATCAGCAGCGTACTCGACCGCCAGCCGCCAGAAATGCAACGCCTGTCGCGCAACCTTGATCTGGCCGAAGCACTGGCCGGGGCGCCGCTGCACCAGCGGCTGCGCTGGTTCACCGATGACTGGCTGCGCTACGACCAGGTCGGCGACGCGCTGGTGGTCACCGACCTGCGCATGGGCATCCCGGGCAACTACACCTTCCGTTTCAACATGGCGCACCGCGACAGCCAGGGGCGCTGGACAGTGGATGTGCCTTCGGTATGGCAAGGCAGTGGGCCTGGGACGATGTTCAATGGCGCTGACCTGGCGCTGATCTGGCGACGCATCGTCGAACAGCAACCGCCGTTGCCGCTGGCCGTCTGGACTGACCGCTACCTGGGTGTCAGCCCGGTCGAGGGCAGGCGCTAAGGCATGCGCTCGGCGGGGCTGGACCTGGTCAAGTGGACGGCGATGCTGACCATGGTCGCCGACCACCTGCGCTTTTTGTGGCCGAGTGCCGATGGCCTGTTCGTGCTGGGGCGTTTGGCATTTCCGCTGTTCTGCCTGGCGATCGCGGTGAATGTCGGGCGCGTCAGGGCAGGGGCGCTGTATACCCGCGTCAACCTGCGCTATCTGGGGCTGATGCTGCTGTTCGCGGTGCTGTCGGAACCGGCGTATCGCTGGCTGGACAGTGGCTCGCCGACCTTCAGCGTGATGCCGACACTGGTGTTGGGGTTGCTGGTAGCCTGGGGTGTGCATCACCCACTGATCTCGGCCCGGGTGCTCGGCATCGCCGGGCTGGGGGTGGGGTGGCTGTTCAGCGAGCAGCTGATGTATGGCCTGCCGGGGGTGTTGCTGCCGGGCGCCTGGCTGATGGCACGCCGGCAGGGCGGCGTGGCCTGGTGCTTGCCTTGCCTGTTGGCCATGGGCGGGAACCTGACCAACAGCTGGCTGCAGGCGCATCTGTTGGCGCCTATTACTTTGTTGACGCTGGCTGCAGCAGCCTTGGCGATCCCGGTTGGCTGGGGGTTGCTGCGCCATGATGATTGGGCAGTGCCTGCTGTCGGGCGTTGGGGTTACCTGTTTTATCCGGTGCATTTGCTGGTTATCAGGGGGTTGGTTTGAGGTCGCAATGGGGCCGCTTCGCGGCCATTCGCGGGTAAACCCGCTGCTTCAGGACCGGTTGCAATCGGCCAATTCATACCCATTTAAAGCGGTCTTAATCGAGGCAGGATCAACCCATGGAACCCAACCGCTTCGGCGATATCGCGGCCTTTGTCAGTGCCGCCAAGGCCGGCAGTTTCACTGCCGCCGGCGCCAGCCTGGGGCTGACGCGCTCGGCGGTAGGTAAAAGCATTGCCCGCCTGGAAGCACGCATGGCGGTGCGCCTGCTAAACCGCACCACACGCAAACTGAGCCTGACCGATGAGGGGCTGGTGGCCTTCGAGCGCTGGCGGCAGATTCTGGATGACCTGGACGAGGTGGAAAGCGCCATGGCCCAGCGCCGCGGCAAGCCCACCGGCACCCTGCGCCTGACGGCGCCGTTGTCGCTCGGCCAGCGGCATGTGTTGCCGATCCTCGACCAGTACCTCAAGCAATGGCCGGAACTGCGTGCAGATATTCGCTTCACCGACCGTTTCGTCGACCTGGTCGAGGAGGGCGTCGACGTTGCCGTGCGCATCGGTGCGCCAAAAGAAGATTCGCAGCTGTTGACCCGCACCGTAGCCTGGCAGCAGTTTGTCACCTGTGCCTCGCCGGCCTATCTGCAAGCGCGTGGCGTACCCGAGGTCCCCGCCGACCTCTACGGGCACGACAAGATCGCCTTCCTCGCCGGCGAAAAGGCCATGCCCTGGCGCTTTCACAGCGAAGCGGGGCTGCACCTGTGCGAAGACCCCGGGCGGCTGAACATCGACAGCTCGGAAGCGATGCTGGACGGCGCCCGCGCAGGTTTCGGGCTGATTCACCTGCCCACCTACATCACCGGCGACGATTTGCGTGCGGGCACGCTGGTAGAAGTGCTCCAGGTCTACCGGCCACCGGCAGATCCGATCCGCATCGTCTACCCGAGCAAGCGCCACCTGTCGCCGCGGGTTCGCGGTTTCATCGACCTGCTGGTGGCCAGTTGGGAAGCGGGTGTGCCCTGGGAATACTGACTGGGTGGCCGGCAAACGGCTCTGGCGCGGCAACGTTCGCACGATTCGAGGGCGTTGCAGATAGCTGCCCCGCAGTTGTGGCGCTCAGTGTCCAGATATTTTTATGCGAATTAGCAGAAATGCTAGTAGCTAGATTGCTCCGGATCGCCCAAGATGTACCGTGCAGAGGTTGGTCGAACGACACAGCCGCTTCAACTTTCACTGAAAACGCACCAATCAGCATTGAGGATTCAGAGCATGTCCAACAGACAAACCGGTTCGGTTAAATGGTTCAACGACGAAAAGGGCTTCGGCTTCATCACCCCGGACGGCGGTGGCGACGACCTCTTCGTTCACTTCAAGGCCATTGAATCGGACGGTTTCAAGTCGCTGAAAGAAGGCCAGAAGGTTTCTTTCGTTGCTGAAAAAGGCCAGAAAGGCATGCAGGCTGCTCAGGTGCGTCCAGAGTAAGTCGGCTGTGTGTCGAATACGCTCAGGCGTGATCGACCACTGAGAAACGGAGCCCTCAAGGGCTCCGTTTTTTTTGCATGAAATCCGGGTTGCGGGGCTTCACGCCTGCTGCAGGAACGGGTAGTCGGTATAGCCTTCAGGCCCATTGGCATAATCGAACTGCGGCCTGTGCGCGTTCAGCGGCGCCTGTTCACGCAACCGCGCTACCAGGTCGGGGTTGGCAATGTAGCTGCGCCCGAATGCCACGGCATCGATCAGGCCGCGCCCGATCAGGTCTTCGCCTTTGGCGGCGGTGTAGGCGCCGGCAGCAATGATCACCCCCGGATAGGCGGCGCGGATGGCTTCACGGAACCCGTCACGCAGCGGCTTGCCACCGGCCCAGTCAGGCTCGGACAGGTGCAGGTAGGCGAGGTTGCGTTTGGCAAGCTCGCGGATCAGGTACAGGCCGGCAGCCTCCTGGTCCTCGCCATTGTCGACGCCATTGAAACCACCCAGCGGGAAGACGCGGATGCCGACGCGCTCGGCGCTCCAATTGGCGATTGCTGCGTCCACGGCTTCCAGCACGATGCGCGCGCGGTTCTCGACGCTGCCGCCGTAGCGGTCTTCGCGCTGGTTGGCGCTTGGGGTGAGAAACTGGTGCAGCAGGTAGCCGTGGGCAGCGTGCAGTTCGATGAAGTCGAAACCGGCTTCCCGGGCATTGGTCGCAGCCTGGCCAAAATCGGCGACGA
>NZ_JABMCN010000081.1 GCF_013179515.1 Pseudomonas sp. CM27 | reverse complement strand
CAGCTCCGCAGGCCACGGGCGATACGCTGCACCGCTTGCTCCAGGCGTGGCAGGCTCTGGGTGTAGGCAAAGCGCACATGGTGCCCGGCCAGGTGGCGGCCGAAGTCCAGCCCCGGGGTGAAGGCCAGGTGCTCGGTTTCCAGAAAGTGCCTGCAGAAGGCGAATGCATCACCGCCAAAGGCACTGATATCGGCATACAGGTAGAACGCCCCCTGCGGCTCGACGGCAATCCGGAAGCCCAGTTCGCGCAGGGCAGGCAACAGATAGTCGCGGCGGCGGGCGAATTCGGCGCGGCGTTCTTCGAGAATGGCCAGGGTTTCCGGCTGGAAGCAGGCCAGCGCGGCATGCTGGGCCATGCTTGGTGCACTGATGTACAGGTTCTGCGCCAGCTTCTCCAGATCGGCCACTGCGCCAGGGGGGGCGACCAGCCAGCCCAGGCGCCAGCCGGTCATGCCGAAATACTTGGAAAAACTATTCAGGACAAACGCCGAGTCATCGACTTCCAGCACGCTGGGTGCATCCATGCCATAGGTCAGGCCGTGGTAGATCTCGTCGACCACCAGGTGACCATGGCGCTGATGAACGGCCTTTGCCAGGCTGGACAGCTCGTCACGGCCCAGCACGGTGCCGGTCGGGTTGGCCGGCGAGGCAACCAGCGCGCCGACCGAATCCTTGTCCCAGTAACGGTCGACCAGATCGGCGGTGAGCTGGTAGTTCACCTCGGGCCCTACCGGCACCAGTTGCGCACCACCTTCGACCAGGCGCAGGAAGTGGCGATTGCAGGGGTAACCGGGGTCGGCCAGCAGCCAGTGCTTGCCCGGGTCGACCAGCAAGCTGCTGGCCAGCAGTAGCGCGCCGGAGCCACCGGGGGTAATCAGGATGCGCTCGGGGTCGATACTCAGGCCATAACGCTGCTCGTAAAAGCCGGCAATGGCCTGGCGCAGCGCCGGCAACCCGCGTGCGGCGGTGTAACGCGTGTGCCCGTCGGCCAGTGCAGCCTGGCCAGCGGCGACGATCGGTGCAGCCGTGGTGAAGTCCGGTTCGCCGATTTCCAGGTGGATCACGTCGTGCCCGGCGGCTTGCAGCTCATTGGCCCGGGCCAGCAGCGCCATGACGTGGAAGGGTTCGATGGCGCGGCTGCGCGCACTGTAGGGGTGGGCCATGACCTTCTCTCAATAGGGTCTAAACTAGAGATTCTACCTCTGCACGCCACCGAACGTACGGCTCGCGCTGCGGTCAATTGCCAGGATCGGGCGGGGTAGCGCACCCCCGATCTATCTGGTAAGTTCGGCGGCTCGCAGTCGCAGGGCCGGCGGTCGCCGGAGATGGAGCATCCTGCGCATTGGATCAGATGAGTGAGAGGCGGTCTATTCATGTCCACCCTAGAAAAGCAAAAAGCCAACCAGAATCTTTATGGGGTCGCGCCTTATCAGGAGACCAAGGGTGAGGAGTACATGGGTGAGCCCATGCGCAAGCACTTCACCAAAATTCTCACTGGCTGGAAGCAAGAGTTGATGGTCGGCGTCGACAAGACCGTAGACCATATGAAGGAAGAAGCAGCCAACTTTGCAGACCCGGCAGACCGAGCGTCTCAAGAAGAGGAGTTTGCCCTCGAGCTGCGCAACCGCGACCGCGAGCGCAAGCTGATCAAGAAAATCGACAAGACCCTGCAAAAGATCCAGGACGAAGAATACGGCTGGTGCGAATCCTGCGGCATCGAGATCGGCCTGCGCCGGCTGGAAGCACGCCCGACTGCCGACCTGTGCTTCGATTGCAAGGAAATTGCGGAGAAAAAGGAAAAGACAGTCGGCAAAGGCTGATTTTTCTCCAATCCGGACGGGGCGCATCAGGCGCCCCGTTTCATTTTCAGAAACCCCAAAGCCATGAATGACTCCCGCTACATCGGGCGCTTCGCCCCCACCCCCAGCGGCTTCCTGCACTTCGGCTCGCTGGTCGCCGCCCTCGCCTCCTGGCTTGATGCCCGTGCCGTCAACGGCCGCTGGCTGCTGCGCATGGAGGACACTGACCCGCCCCGGGAAATGCCCGGCGCCCGCGATGCGATCCTGCAGACGCTGGAGCGCTACGGCCTGGAGTGGGATGGCGAGGTGGTGTTCCAGAGCCAGCGGCACGATGCCTATGCCGCAGTGGTCGACCGCCTGTTCAACCTGGGCCTGGCCTATGCCTGCACCTGCTCGCGCAAACAGCTGGAAGGTTACAACGGGATCTACCCGGGCTTTTGCCGCAACGCCGGGCATGCCCGTGACGGCGCGGCGATCCGCTTGCGGGTACCGGAGCTGATCTACCGCTTTACCGACCGGGTGCAGGGCGAGTACCAGCAGCACCTGGGCCGTGAGGTGGGCGATTTCGTCATCCAGCGCCGCGACGGGCTGTATGCATACCAGTTGGCAGTCGTGCTGGACGATGCCTGGCAAGGTGTTACCGACATCGTGCGTGGCGCCGACCTGCTCGACAACACTCCGCGCCAGCTGTACCTGCAGGAACTGCTGGGCTTTTCGCAGCCGCGCTACCTGCATATCCCGCTGATCGTGCAGCCGGACGGGCACAAGCTGGGCAAGTCATACCGTTCGCCGCCGTTGCAGGTTGAGCATGCGACACCGTTGCTGTTGCGGGCATTGCGGGCGCTGGGGCAGAAGGCCGACCCCGAGCTGCTGCTGGCGACGCCGGCTGAAGTGTTGGCGGTGGCGCGGAAGCAGTGGCAGCCTGAGCGGATTGCACAGCGCACCACGGTGCCAGAGGCTGATTTGCGCTAACGCAGGCTCGGCCCTTTCGCGGGTAAACCCGCTCCCACAGGGTTGCCCCGGGCAACCCGTATCTGAAAATCAAAAGCCCAACAAATTCAAAACCTTGGCGAAGACCATGGATTCCCGCTAGCATCCCCCCCGCCATTTGCGCCAATAATAAGTCCAAGCCCGCAGCGCCCAACCATCGAGGCCAGCATGTACATCTATCGTTTGGTCCTGCTTCTGGTCGTGGGGATCTACCTGTTCTCCCCGGCCATCATGGACTGGTGGATCGAGCCGACCGGAGCCTGGTACCGCCCTTACCTGCTCTGGCTCATCCTGATCGTCGTCACCTTCATCCTGCAGAGCCAACGAGATGCCGATGAGCTTTAGCCTGACCCAGATGATCCTGATCAGCGCCGGGTACCTCATGGTGCTGTTCGGCGTGGCCTGGATCAGCGAACGCGGGCTGATCCCGCGCTCGATCATTCGCCACCCGCTTACCTACACATTGTCGCTGGGCGTATACGCCAGTGCCTGGGCCTTCTATGGCTCGGTGGGCCTGGCCTACCAGTACGGCTACGGCTTTCTCGCCTGTTACCTGGGGGTATCCGGTGCATTCCTGCTGGCGCCGGTGCTGCTGTACCCGATCCTGAAGATCACCCGCACCTACCAGCTGTCATCGCTGGCCGACCTGTTGGCGTTTCGCTTTCGCAGCACCTGGGCCGGCGCCCTGACCACCATCATCATGCTGATCGGGGTATTGCCGTTGCTGGCCCTGCAGATCCAGGCGGTGGCCGACTCGATCAGCATCCTCACCGGCGAGCCAGTCAAGGCCCGGGTGGCTTTTGCGTTCTGCGCACTGATCATTCTGTTCACCATCTTTTTCGGTTCGCGCCACATTGCCACTCGTGAAAAGCATGAAGGGCTGGTGTTCGCCATCGCCTTCGAGTCGGTGATCAAGCTGCTGGCCCTGGGCGGGGTCGGCCTGTACGCCCTGTACGGGGTGTTCGGCGGGCCTCACGAACTGGAGGTCTGGCTGCTGCAGAACCAGACCGCCCTGGCGGCGCTGCATACTCCGCTGCAGGAAGGCCCATGGCGTACCCTGCTGCTGGTGTTCTTCGCCTCGGCCATCGTCATGCCGCACATGTACCACATGGCCTTCACCGAAAACCTCAACCCGCGCTCGCTGGTCAGCGCCAGCTGGGGCCTGCCGCTGTTCCTGCTGCTGATGAGCCTGGCCGTACCCCTGGTGCTGTGGGCCGGCCTGCGCCTGGGCGCCAGCACCAACCCCGAGTACTTCACCCTGGGCCTGGGGATTGCCGCCAACAACAAGGCACTGGCACTGTTGGCCTACGTCGGCGGCTTGGCATCTGCCAGTGGCTTGATCATCGTCACTACACTGGCGCTGTCAGGCATGGCCCTCAACCATTTGGTGCTGCCCCTGTACCAACCACCGGCAGAGGGCAATATCTATCGCTGGCTGAAGTGGACCCGCCGCGCGCTGATCGTCGCCATCATCACCGCCGGTTTCATGTTCTACCTGACCCAGAACAACCACCAGAGCCTGGCCAACCTGGGCATCGTCGCCTTCGTCGCCACCTTGCAGTTCCTGCCAGGGGTGCTGTCGGTGCTGTACTGGCCCACCGCCAACCGCCGCGGCTTCATCGCCGGGCTGCTGGCCGGCACCCTGGTGTGGATGGTGACCATGTTGCTGCCGCTGCTGGGCAACCTGCAGGGCTTCTATATCCCGCTGCTGGACATGATCTATGTGCTGGACGACACCAGCTGGCACATGGCGGCCATCGCTTCGCTGGCAGCCAACGTGCTGCTGTTCACCCTGATCTCGTTGTTCACCAACGCCAGCAACGAAGAGGTCAGCGCGGCAGAAGCCTGCGCCGTGGACAACGTGCGCCGCCCCCAGCGCCGCGAACTGCACGCCGCCTCGCCGCAGGAGTTCGCTACCCAGCTGGCCAAACCGCTCGGCGCCAAGGCGGCGCAAAAAGAAGTGGAGCAAGCCCTGCGTGACCTCTACCTGCCGTTCGACGAGCGACGCCCCTATGCCCTGCGCCGCCTGCGCGATCGCATCGAGGCCAACCTGTCCGGCCTGATGGGACCGAGTGTGGCTCAGGACATGGTCGAGAGCTTCCTGCCGTACAAGTCCGGTAACGAGAACTACGTGACCGAGGACATCCACTTCATCGAAAGCCGCCTTGAGGACTACCACTCGCGCCTGACCGGCCTGGCCGCCGAACTCGATGCCCTGCGCCGCTACCACCGCCAGACCCTGCAGGAATTGCCCATGGGTGTCTGCTCGCTGGCCAAGGACCAGGAAATCCTCATGTGGAACAAGGCCATGGAAGAGCTGACCGGTATTGCCGCCAAGCACGTGGTCGGCTCACGCCTGGTCACCATCGACGAACCCTGGCGTGGCTTGCTGCAGGGTTTCATCAACGTGCCGGACGAGCACTTGCACAAGCAGCGCCTGGCGCTGGACGGCCAGCCGCGCTGGCTGAACCTGCACAAGGCGGCCATCGACGAACCGCTGGCACCGGGTAACAGTGGCCTGGTACTGCTGGTGGAAGACCTCACCGAAACCCAGGCGCTGGAAGACAAGCTGGTGCACTCCGAACGCCTGGCCAGCATTGGCCGACTGGCGGCAGGCGTGGCCCACGAGATCGGCAACCCGATCACCGGCATCGCCTGCCTGGCCCAGAACCTGCGCGAGGAGCGCGAGGGCGACGGTGAAATCACCGAGCTGTCCAGCCAGATCCTCGAGCAGACCAAGCGGGTGTCGCGCATCGTCCAGTCGCTGATGAGCTTTGCCCATGCCGGCGGCAGCCACCAGAACAGCGAAGAGCCGGTGTGCCTGGCCGAAGTGGCGCAGGACGCCATCGGCCTGCTGGCATTGAACCGGCGCAATTTCGAAGTGCAGTTCTTCAACCTCTGCGACCCCGACCACTGGGCCGAAGGGGACCCGCAGCGCCTGGCCCAGGTGCTGATCAACCTGCTCTCCAACGCCCGCGACGCCTCGCCGGCAGGCAGTGCCGTGCGCGTGCGCAGCGAAATCAGCGAGCACACGGTAGACCTTATCGTCGAGGACGAGGGCAGCGGGATTCCGAAGAGCATCATGGACCGCCTGTTCGAGCCCTTTTTCACCACCAAGGACCCGGGCGAAGGCACCGGACTGGGGCTCGCTCTGGTCTATTCCATCGTGGAAGAGCATTATGGGCAAATCACCATCGACAGCCCTGCCGATATCGAACGGCAACGTGGCACCCGGATCCGCGTGACCCTGCCCCGGCATGTCGTAGCGACGTCCCCTGAAATTCGAGACCGTCGAGAGAATTGAATCAATGCCGCATATTCTGATCGTCGAAGACGAAACCATCATCCGCTCGGCCCTGCGTCGCCTGCTCGAGCGGAACCAGTACCAGGTCAGCGAGGCCGGCTCGGTGCAGGAAGCCCAGGAACGCTTCAGCATTGCCACCTTCGATCTGATCGTCAGCGACCTGCGTCTGCCAGGTGCGCCCGGTACCGAGCTGATCAAGCTCGGCCAGGGTACGCCGGTGCTGATCATGACCAGCTACGCCAGCCTGCGCTCGGCGGTGGACTCGATGAAAATGGGCGCGGTGGATTACATCGCCAAGCCCTTCGACCACGACGAGATGCTGCAGGCAGTGGCACGCATCCTCCGCGACCGGCAGAACGCCCCCGCGGCGGCACCGGCTGCCGAGCCACGCGCCAGCAATGGCAAGGCCGCAGCGGCCGACAAAGGCACCGCAGCAGCAGCCAATGGCGAAATCGGCATCATTGGCTCGTGCCCGCCCATGCAGGACATGTACAGCAAGATCCGCAAGGTCGCGCCCACCGACTCCAATGTGCTGATCCAGGGCGAATCGGGCACCGGTAAAGAGCTGGTGGCCCGCGCCCTGCACAACCTTTCGCGGCGGGCCAAGGCACCGATGATCTCGGTGAACTGTGCGGCCATCCCCGAGACACTGATTGAATCCGAACTGTTCGGCCACGAGAAAGGCGCGTTCACCGGCGCCAGCGCAGGCCGTGCCGGCCTGGTCGAAGCCGCTGACGGCGGTACCCTGTTCCTCGATGAAATCGGCGAACTGCCACTGGAAGCCCAGGCCCGCCTGCTGCGCGTGCTGCAGGAAGGGGAGATTCGCCGGGTGGGTTCGGTGCAGTCGCAAAAGGTCGACGTACGCCTTATCGCCGCGACCCACCGCGACCTGAAGAACCTGGCCAAGGCCGGCCAGTTCCGTGAGGACTTGTATTACCGCCTGCACGTGATTGCCCTGAAACTGCCGGCCCTGCGTGAACGCGGCAGCGACGTCAATGAAATCGCCAGCGCCTTCCTGGCTCGCCAGCGCGCGCGCATCGGCCGTGACGACCTGCACTTCTCGGCCGAAGCCGAGCAGGCCATTCGTCACTACAGCTGGCCTGGCAACGTACGAGAGCTGGAAAACGCTGTGGAGCGTGCGGTGATCCTCAGCGAAAGCGCAGAAATTTCCGCAGAGCTGCTGGGCATCGACATCGAGCTGAGCGACCTGGAAGAGGACGAGATCCTCAACAACGCCCTGGTCGCAGCCAGTGCCAGCAATGCCAGCCACGAGCCGACCGAGGACCTGTCGCTGGAGGACTACTTCCAGCATTTCGTCCTCGAGCACCAGGACCACATGACCGAGACCGAGCTGGCACGCAAGCTCGGGGTCAGCCGTAAGTGCCTGTGGGAACGGCGCCAGCGACTGGGGATTCCACGGCGCAAGAGTAACGCTACCAGCGAGTGATACGCCCGCAGCATTTGCGGCGCCTGGGAGATCGAGCGCCGCGCGGGCGGCGCTCGGTCTCACAGGCGCTGGACGGGGTGTGGCGAACACACCTGAGCTGGAAACACCCCAGGTAACACATCAGCCCACACAAAAATCTGTTACCCACCCTTTCCGCCGTAACAGTTCCCGAGGCATACGGTAACGAAATTTCGACATTTCCAGCCTCCGAGATTTTGTCAAAACTGCCCAAGCCCTTGATTTTACTGGGTTTTTAAAAGTTGGCACGGCACCTGCTATATGTTTGGTACAAGAACAATAACAAGCACTGCAACTCAGAATAAGAACAAGACGAAACGGCTCACGCACAATAAAAACAAGACGGCGGAGGCGCAGCTAACTGATTCTTTTGGAGAGGATGCGTGTTTGGGGCTTGCCCCACGACCAGGCAGAGAACAACAAAAACTGCACTAAAAAGCAGCGCCTGAACTGGTTGGATCGACAGATCAACGTGACATCAGCGGCCAAAGCAATCCGTTTGCTCTTTACCCCTGAATTGGGGGTCGTCCACAAGCTTCGAGATTTGTGGACAGGGCACTCAACAAAAACAAGAAGCCCAATAAAAAAACAATAAGAGCACGCAACGACTTCTTGGGGAGCTTAGGCTCCCCTTGTCGTTTCTACCCTTCCGGCAGACACTCTGCTACCCGCCTACACCATTCCCTGAGTAAATGCTAGAATCCCCGCCCATCATGCGGCCATTCTCCTATTCTTGGCCGAACATTCCTTCAAACAGTGCATCCCATGCTGAAGAAGCTGTTCCAGTCGTTCCGCCCGCCCGTACCGGGCCAGCACCACAGGCGCACTACGCCTGAGGTGATCAACAAGAGCCAGCACTCGCTGCAGCGCCACCAGTTCAGCCGCCATGCGGTAAACATCGTGGAGCGCCTGCAAAGCGCCGGCTATCAGGCTTACCTGGTCGGTGGCTGTGTCCGCGACCTGATGCTGGGCATCACGCCGAAAGATTTCGACGTGGCTACCAGCGCCACCCCCGAACAGGTCCGTGCCGAGTTCCGCAATGCGCGCATCATCGGTCGCCGCTTCAAGCTGGTTCACGTCCATTTCGGCCGTGACATCATCGAAGTCGCCACCTTCCGCGCCCACCATTCGGAAGACGACGAGGGCGACAGCCACCGTTCGTCGCACAATGCCAGTGGCCGCATCCTGCGTGACAACGTGTACGGCACCCTGGAAGAAGACGCGCAACGCCGCGACTTCACCATCAACGCCCTCTACTACGACCCGGTCAGCGAGCGCATTCTCGATTACGCCAACGGTGTGCACGACGTGCGCAATCGCCTGCTGCGCCTGATCGGTGACCCTACTCACCGCTACCAGGAAGACCCGGTGCGCATGCTGCGCGCAGTGCGTTTCGCGGCCAAGCTGGACTTCGGCATCGAGAAGCACACGTTCAAGCCTATCCGCGAACTGGCCCCGATGCTGCGCGAAATTCCGCCAGCGCGCCTGTTCGAAGAGTGCCTCAAGCTGTTCCTTTCCGGCCAGGGGGCCATGGCCTTCGAAATGCTGGTCGACCTGGACCTGTTCGAGCCGCTGTTCCCGGCCAGTGCACACGCCCTGGAAGAGCGCCCTACCTACACCCACACGCTGATCAGCCAGGCACTGCAGAATACCGACCTGCGTGTGAAGCAGGGCAAACCGGTAACGCCAGCGTTCCTGTTCGCCGCGCTGCTGTGGCCAGCCCTGCCGGCCCGTGTGCTGCACCTGCAGAACCAGGGTGTGCCGCCGATCCCGGCCATGAACGGTGCAGCCCACGACCTGATCGCCGAACAGTGCGCACGCATCGCCATCCCCAAGCGCTTCACCTTGCCGATCCGCGAAATCTGGGACATGCAGGAGCGCCTGCCACGTCGCAGCGGCAAACGCGCCGACATGCTGCTGGACAACCCTCGCTTCCGCGCCGGTTACGACTTCCTGCTACTGCGTGAAAGCGCCGGCGAGGAAACCGACGATCTCGGCCAGTGGTGGACCGACTACCAGGATGCCAACGACAGCGAACGCCGCGAGATGATTCGCGAGCTGGGCAGCCGTGACGAAGGCACCGGTGCCGGCCCGCGCAAACGCAAGCGCAGCGGCAGCAAACGCAAGCGCAGCGGCGACGAGGCGTTCGAGTGACTACCCGCGCCTATATCGGCCTGGGCAGCAACCTGGACGCACCTGCCGAGCAGCTGCGCAGCGCCTTGCAGGCGCTTGACCAGGTTGACGGCACGCGCCTGGTGGCGGCTTCGGCCCTGTATACCAGTGACTCGCTGTTGCCGGGCCAGCCGCGCTACACCAACGCTGTCGCCGCCCTGGATACCAGCCTGGCGCCATTGGCCCTGCTCGGTGCGCTGCAGGCCATCGAAAACGCCCAGGGCCGGGTGCGCAAGGAGCGCTGGGGCCCGCGCACGCTGGACCTCGACGTGCTGCTGTTCGGCGACCAGGTGCTCGACGAGCCACGCCTGAAAGTGCCGCATTACCACATGCACGCCCGCCCTTTCGTGCTGTACCCGCTGGCCGAACTGGTGCCGGAGGATTTTTGCCTGGCCGATGGCCGTGCCCTTGCGCAATTGCTTGACGACTGCCCGTTGGTCGGCCTGGAACGCCTGTAAACCGGGCACTCCAGGCATCCGGTCTGGCACGGTAACGCCAGTAACACCCTGATCGTAACAATGCGGTAACAGGGTGATTGACTTCCCCCACCTCGCTCACGACTATAGGCGTCCCGTGTGGCACCAATGTGCCGCATACCCGTATTTAGGCCCGGACGGACCTGTACCCGAACATCACACGCGATGATGTGCCGCTCCGGAAGATGACTACACGCGTTGATTGCAGTCGTTTTTTACAGCGCCTGAACGAGGAATTTCCTACATGCCCGAAGTAACCCTGACCACCCTCAATGGCCTCAAGGCCAAGGGTGAAAAAATCACCATGCTGACCTGCTACGACGCGACCTTCGCCAAGGCCGCCAGCCAGGCCGGTGTCGAAGTGTTGCTGGTGGGCGACTCGCTGGGGATGGTCCTGCAGGGCCACGACAGCACCTTGCCAGTCACCACGGTGGACATGGCCTACCACACCGCCAGCGTCAAACGCGGCAACGACGGCGCGCTGATCCTCGCCGACCTGCCGTTCATGGCGCACGCCACTGCCGAACTGGCCTTTGCCAACAGCGCGACGCTGATGCAGGCTGGCGCCCATATGGTCAAGATCGAAGGCGCTGCGTGGCTGGCCGAAACCATTCGCCTGCTGGCCGAGCGTGGTGTGCCGGTGTGCGCGCACATGGGCCTCACCCCGCAAACCGTCAACGTGCTGGGCGGCTACAAGGTACAAGGTCGCCAGGAAGCCCAGGCGCGGCAAATGCGCGCCGACGCCATCGCCCTGGAACAAGCAGGCGCGGCGATGCTGCTGCTTGAATGCGTGCCCAGCGAACTGGCGGCAGAAATTACCAATGCCGTGGGCATCCCGGTGATCGGCATTGGCGCCGGTAGCGCCACAGATGGCCAGGTGCTGGTGCTGCACGACATGCTTGGCCTGTCGCTGAGCGGCCGGGTACCCAAGTTCGTGAAGAACTTCATGCAAGGCCAGCCGGATATCCACAGCGCCCTCGTCGCCTACGTCGAGGCGGTCAAGCAGGTCAGCTTCCCAGGTAGCGAACACGGGTTCAGCGCATGAATACAGTCAAGACCGTCCGCGAACTGCGCGCAGCGGTAGCCCGCGCCCGCGGTGAAGGCAAGCGCATCGGCTTCGTGCCGACAATGGGCAACCTGCACAGCGGCCACGCTGCGCTGGTGACCAAGGCCGCGCAGCGCGCCGATTTCGTGGTCGCCAGCATCTTCGTCAACCCTTTGCAATTTGGCGCCAACGAAGACCTCGACACCTACCCGCGCACCCTGGCCGCGGATCAGGAGCGCCTGCTGCAGGCAGGCTGCAACCTGCTGTTTGCGCCGACCGTGGAAGAGATGTACCCCGACGGCATGAGCGTGCAAACCCGGGTCAGTGTGCCCCACCTTTCCCAAGGCCTGTGCGGTGCCAGCCGGCCGGGGCATTTCGAAGGCGTGGCCACCGTGGTCAGCAAGCTGTTCAACATGGTCCAGCCAGACCTTGCGGTGTTCGGCGAAAAGGATTTCCAGCAGCTGGCGGTGATCCGCGCCATGGTCCGCGACTTGAACATGCCGATCCAGATCATCGGCGAGCCTACCGTGCGGGCAGAAGATGGCCTGGCGCTTTCGTCGCGCAATGGCTACCTCACACCGGAGCAGCGTATGGCAGCACCAGCACTGTATCGCACCCTGCAGCAGATCGCGGCAGGCATCGTTCGGGGCCAACGAGACTTTGCCGCGCTGGTTGCGCAAGGCCAGGCACAGCTGAGCGCTGCCGGGTTCCGTTCCGACTACCTGGAAGTACGCCATGCACTGACCTTGCGTCCGGCGGCTATAGATGACCGGGACCTGGTGGTAATTGCTGCGGCGTACCTGGGTAACACACGATTGATCGACAACCTGTACCTGCATCTGGAAGAAAAGACCGCTTGACGGCCTGGGGCTGCTTCGCAGCCCATTCGCAGCACAAGGCTGCTCCTACAGGAGATCGCGTTCGTAGGAGCAGCCCCTCCAAAATCCCCCAGCGCTACCCATTCCCAGCGCCAACCCTTTGCCTATAATGATGCCAGCCTGAACCCGGCAATGAGTGCCTTGTCCAAGGCATCACCACGCACCAAGGGAACCCCGCGCAATGGCGTATTACCGTACACCCCACGATGTGACGGCCCTGCCCGCCTGGCAGGCGCTTCAGCAACACCGCGACGCCATGCAAGGCTTCAGCATGCGCGAAGCCTTCGCCGCCGATGCCCAACGCTTCGACCAGTTCTCCCTGAGCTGCTGCGGCCTGTTCCTCGATTACTCGAAAAACCTCATCACCGAACAAAGCCGCGACCTGCTGGTAAACCTGGCCAACGAGGTGGGCCTGCAGGACGCCATCAAGGCGATGTTCAGCGGCGAAATCATCAACGCCTCCGAAGGCCGCCCGGTACTGCACACCGCCCTGCGCAGGCCCGTGGGTGACAAGCTCAGCGTCAACGGCGTGAACGTGATGCCGGAAGTGCACAAGGTGCTGAACCAGATCACCGAACTGGTCGGCCGCATTCACGACGGCCTGTGGCGTGGCTACAGCGAAAAACCCATCACCGACGTGGTCAACATCGGCATTGGCGGCTCGTTCCTTGGCCCCGAGCTGGTATCCGAGGCGCTGCTGCCCTACGCCCAGCGCGGCGTGCGCTGCCACTACCTGGCGAACATCGACGGCAGCGAGTTCCACGAACTGTCGGCCAACCTGCGCGCCGAAACCACCCTGTTCATCGTCTCGTCAAAGTCGTTCAACACCCTCGAGACCCTGAAAAACGCCATGGCCGCACGCACCTGGTACCTGGCCCAGGGCGGCTCGGAAGCCGAGCTGTACCGCCACTTCATCGCCGTTTCCAGCAACAAGGCCGCCGCCGTGGCCTTTGGTATCCGCGAGGAGAACATCTTCCCGATGTGGGACTGGGTGGGCGGGCGCTACTCGCTGTGGTCGGCCATCGGCTTGCCGATTGCCCTGGCCATCGGCACGGCCAACTTCAAAGAGCTGCTGTCGGGTGCGCACACCATGGACCAGCACTTCCAGACCGCGCCGTTCGACAAGAACATGCCGGTGCTGCTGGCCCTGCTGGGCGTGTGGTATGGCAACTTCTGGGGCGCGAACAGCCACGCGATCCTGCCATACGACCACTACCTGCGCAACATCACCAAGCACTTGCAGCAGCTGGACATGGAGTCCAACGGCAAGAGCGTGCTGCAGGACGGGAGCCCGGTGAAGACTGACACCGGCCCGGTTATCTGGGGCGGCGTCGGCTGTAACGGCCAGCATGCCTACCACCAGTTGCTGCACCAGGGTACCCAGCTGATTCCGGCCGACTTCATTGTGCCGGTAGTGAGTTTCAACCCGGTGGCCGACCATCACCAGTGGCTGTACGCCAATTGCCTGTCGCAGAGCCAGGCGCTGATGCAGGGCAAGACCCGCGAAGAAGCCGAAGCCGAACTGCGCGGCAAAGGGCTGAACGAAGCGGACATCGAAAAGCTGGCCCCGCACAAGGTGATCCCGGGCAACCGCCCGAGCAACACCCTGGTGGTTGAGCGCATCAGCCCGCGCCGCCTGGGCGCGCTGGTGGCGATGTACGAGCACAAGGTGTTCGTGCAGAGCGTGATCTGGGGGATCAATGCCTTCGATCAGTGGGGCGTGGAGCTGGGCAAGGAGCTGGGCAAGGGCGTGTACCAGCGCTTGGTCGGCAGCCTTGAAGACAGCGCCGAAGATGGCTCCACCCAAGGCCTGATCAACTACTTCCGCAGCCGTCACCGCGGGTGATCCAAAGCCCATACCGGCCTCTTCGCGCCTAACCCCGCGAAGAGGCCGGTATGGGTTGAACACCCCTCCCAGCTACACTGTCCTATCGAATAGCCGTTGCAGTCCCTCGCCCCTCACAAGAGCAGGACCACCCGCCATGTTCGATATCCGCAACTATCCCCAGGCGCTGGCCGTCAGCCAGTCCGCCATCCTCACCCCCGACGAATACCACCGCCTGTACCGCCAGTCGGTCGACGACCCCGACACCTTCTGGGCCGAGCAAGCCAAGCGCCTGGACTGGATCAAACCCTGGTCGAGCGTGCAGCAATGTGACCTGCACACTGGCCAGGCGCGCTGGTTCGACGGGGCCCAGCTCAACGTCAGCTACAACTGCATCGACCGCCACCTGGCCCAGCGCGGCGAACAGACCGCCCTGCTGTGGGAAGGCGACGACCCCAACGACTCCAAGGCCATTACTTACCGCGAGCTGCATCGCCAGGTCTGCCGCCTGGCCAACGCCCTGAAAGCACGCGGGGTTAAAAAAGGCGACCGGGTATGCATCTACATGCCCATGATCCCCGAGGCCGCCTTCGCCATGCTCGCTTGCACCCGCATCGGCGCCATCCACTCGGTGGTGTTCGGCGGTTTCTCCCCTGACGCCCTGCGTGACCGCATCCTCGATGCAGACTGCCGCACAGTGATCACCGCAGATGAAGGCGTGCGCGGCGGCAAGCGCGTCCCGCTGAAACAGAACGTCGACCAGGCCCTGGCCAGTTGCCCTGCTGTCAGCAGCGTATTCGTGGTGCGCCGCACCGGCGGTGAAGTTGCCTGGGCCGAAGGCCGCGACCTCTGGTATGACCAGGCGACGGCAAACGCCGGCGATGACTGCGAGCCAGAGCCGATGGAGGCTGAAGACCCACTGTTCATTCTTTATACCTCCGGCAGCACCGGCAAACCCAAAGGCGTCCTGCACACCACCGGCGGCTACCTGCTGCAGGCGACGATGACCTTCAAGGTGGTATTCGATTACCGCAAAGGCGAAGTGTTCTGGTGCACGGCCGACGTCGGCTGGGTCACCGGCCACAGCTACATCGTCTATGGCCCGCTGGCCAATGGCGCAATCTCGCTGATGTTCGAAGGCGTACCCAACTACCCGGATACCTCGCGGTTCTGGCAGGTCGTGGACAAGCACCAGGTGAACATCTTCTATACCGCCCCGACTGCGCTGCGGGCGCTGATGCGCGAAGGCTCCGGGCCGCTGCAAAGTACCTCGCGCAAAAGCCTGCGCTTGCTGGGCAGTGTTGGCGAACCGATCAACCCCGAAGCCTGGGAGTGGTACTTCGAGGAAGTCGGGCAGCAGCGTTGCCCCATCGTCGATACCTGGTGGCAGACCGAAACCGGCGGCATCATGCTTACGCCATTGCCAGGTACGCAGACGCTGAAGCCCGGCTGCGCCACACAGCCGATGTTTGGCGTGCAGCCGGTTCTTCTGGACGAAAAAGGCCAGCTGATCGAAGGCCCCGGCGCAGGCCTGCTGGCAATCAAGGCCAGCTGGCCCGGGCAGATCCGTAGCGTCTATGGCGACCACCAGCGCATGGTCGATACCTACTTCAAGCCGATGCCCGGCTATTACTTCACCGGTGACGGGGCCCGCCGCGATGCCGATGGCGACTATTGGATCACTGGACGCGTCGACGATGTGATCAACGTTTCCGGTCACCGGATAGGCACTGCTGAAGTCGAAAGCGCGCTGGTGCTGCATGACAGCGTCGCCGAAGCAGCGGTGGTCGGTTACCCCCACGACCTCAAGGGCCAGGGCGTGTACGCCTTCGTCACACCGATGAACGGAGTAACCCCCGACGACGGGCTCAAGGCCGAACTGCTAGCCCTGGTCAGCAAGGAAATCGGCAGTTTCGCCAAGCCCGAGCTGATCCAGTGGGCGCCGGCGTTACCCAAGACACGCTCAGGCAAGATCATGCGGCGTATACTGCGCAAAATCGCCTGCAACGAGCTGGACAACCTGGGCGATACCTCGACCCTGGCCGACCCCAGCGTGGTGCAGGGCCTGATCGACAAACGCCTCAACCAGTAACCGGCGGCCGCAGTCCCTGGCCGCCCTGCACGACAGGTCGCCATGGAAGCCCTCCGCCGCCGCATCGAAACCCAGGTCATGAGCCTCACCGGGCTGGCCCTAGGCCAGCTCGACCTGGAATCGCCCAAGGGCGACCCCGGCCTGTTCGGCCCGCACAGCATCAGCTGGCGCGTGCACGGGGACTTCCCGAGCATGCTGGTCGGCGGCATCAGCGCGCTGATGCTGCAGTTGCTGCATCCGCTGGCCCTGGCTGGCGTGTGGGACCACTCCAATTTCCGTCAGGACTTGCTCGGCCGGCTGCGCCGTACCAGCCAGTTCATCTCCGGCACCACCTTCGGCGCCACTGGCGATGCCGAATGGCTGATCGACAAGGTGCGCACGATTCACCTCCAGGTCACCGGCACCGCGCCGGATGGCCGTCCCTATGCAGCCAGCGACCCAGATTTGCTCACCTGGGTGCATGTGGCGGAGGTCAGCAGCTTTCTCGCTGCCCACCTGCGTTACCGCAACCCGCACCTTTCGCGTGCCGAGCAGGATGCCTATTACAACGAAATTGCATTGATCGCCGAGCGCCTTGGCGCCCGTGACGTGCCGCGTTCGTGCCAGCAGGTCGAAGATTACCTGCAACGCATGCGCCCGCAGCTGCACTGCGATGCGCGCAGCCACGAGGTAATGCAGATTCTGCTTGATGCCCCCGCCCCCAGCCGCCTGGCGCAACCGGTGGGCAAGCTGATGCTGCACGCCGGCATCGACCTGCTGCCGGGCTGGGGCCAGGCGATGCTCGGCCTGCAGCACGGCCCCTTGCAGCGGCGCCTGATCCGCCTGGGCCTGCAACGCACCGCGCCAGTGCTGCGCTGGGCCATGCGCGACGGCTCGGCGCATCGGGCCAAGCGGCGCATGGGTATCGAATGACACCAGCTACCGTCCCAGCGGAACTGATTTAACCTGCCATACTCCAAGCACTCCTGCTTAGACAGACGAAGCGACACATGTACAAAGGATTGACTCGCGCCGCTGGCGCAATCGTGGCCCTCGTAGCCCTCTACAGCCTGCTCGGCTTTCTCATTCTTCCTGGTTTCGCGCTGCGTATTGCCAACCAGCAGTTGGCCCAGTACGCGACCGTGCCGGCGCATCTCGAACGCATCGAGTTCAACCCCTTCAGCCTCGAGCTGACGCTGTGGGGCCTGCAGCTCGGCGAGCCAGGCAAGGAACAGGTCGCCTTCGAGCGCCTGTACGCCAACCTCTCGCTCGACAGCCTGTGGACCCGCGCCCTGCACCTGGAAGCGGTCGAACTCGACAAACCCCGCACCGAAGTGCTGTTCGCCAAGGACGGGGCCCTGAACCTGACAGGGCTGTTCAAGCTGCCGGCCAACCAAGCCAAAGCTGACGAGCCGCCCAGCGACCCGTTTCCGCTGCGCATCGGCAGCATCAAGCTCAGTGAGGGTTACCTGCACTTCGCCGACCAGCGCCCGAGCGAGCCGATCGAGTTCCTGTACGACAACATGAACCTGGAGCTGAAAAACCTCAGCACCTTGCCCGACGACAATGCCGACATGACCCTCGTAGCCAACGGCCCCAACGGCGGTCGCATTGACTGGAACGGCACCTTGAGCCTGTCGCCGATCGCCTCCGAGGGCACCTTGAAGGTCACCGACGCCAAGATGAAGGCGTTCTGGCCCTACGTGCGCGATGCCGTGCCGCTGGTGCTGGAAGAAGGCATTGTCAGCCTCGATACGCATTACAAGCTCAACCTCGCCAAACAGACCGAGTTGCTGCTGGACAATGCCTCCGTGCGCATTGCGCCGTTCGCCATCAAGGCACCGGATGGCCGCCCGCTGGCCCGCCTGGCCAGCCTGGAGGTCAGCGAGACCTCCGTCGACCTGGTCAAGCAGCGGGTGACCGTGGGCAAGATCCGCAGCGAAAAACTCGAAACCTGGGCCGCGCTGGAAAAAGACGGCCAGCTCGACTGGCTGAAGCTGTTTGCCAGCCAGCCGGCCAAGGCCACGCCGAAGGAAAAGGCCGAGCCGGCTGCCGCCGAGCCCACGCCTGAACAGAAAGCTGCCAAAGAGCCCAGCAAACCTTGGCAGGTGCTGCTCAAGGACGTACAGCTGCGTAACTACATGGTGCACCTGGCCGACCGTTCGCAAAAAGAGCCGGTTGCCCTCGACGTCGGCCCGCTCAACGCGGACCTGCAAGGTTTCGACAGCCTCAACCAGTCGCCCTTCACCCTCAAGCTCGACAGCGGCGTAGGTAAACAGGGCAAGCTGCAGGCAGCCGGCCAGGTCAACCTGGCACCGGTATGGGCCAAGCTGGATGTCAGCACCCGCGACATCGACCTGCGGGTAGCCCAGCCCTACATCAGTCCGTTCATTCTGCTGGAACTGCGCAGCGGCATGCTCGCCAGCGACCTCAAGGTCGACCTGAAGAACACCGCCCCGCTTGCCTTCACTGTCACCGGCAAGGCACAGGTCAACCAGCTGCATACCCTCGACACCATCAAGAGCCGCGACTTCGTCAAATGGCAGCAGGTCAATGTCGACGGCCTGGCCTATGTACACGGCGATGCGCTGTCGATCGACAAGGTGACCCTGCTGCAGCCTTATGCGCGCTTCATCATCAATGAAGACCGCACCACCAACGTCAATGACCTGCTGATCCCACAGCCGGCAGGCGCCCCGGCGAGCAGTCAGGCCAAGCCGGCTGCTGCTGGCAGCAGCAAGCCATTGGGCATCCACATTGGCCAGATAGACATCAACGACGGTTCGGCCAACTTCGCCGATCTGTCACTCACACCCAACTTCGCCACGGCCGTGCAGCAGCTCAACGGCCAGATCGGCACCATCGACAACCGCAAGGCAGTACCGGCCAAGGTCGACATCAAGGGCAAGGTCGACCGCTATGCACCCGTGACCATCAAGGGTGCCCTGAACCCGTTCAACCCGCTGGCCAGCCTGGACATCGCCACCAGCTTCAAGCGCGTCGAGCTGACCACGCTGACGCCCTACTCCGGCAAGTTCGCAGGCTTCCGCATCCGCAAGGGGCGGCTCAACCTCGACCTGCACTACCTGATCACCAAAGGCCAGCTCAAGGCCGAGAACAAGGTGGTGGTAGAGCAGCTGCAACTGGGCGAGAAGGTCGACAGCCCGGACGCGGTCGACCTGCCGATCCGCCTGGCCGTGGCGCTGCTGAAGGATACCGAGGGCAAGATCTCGATCGAACTGCCGGTAACCGGTGACCTCAACAACCCGCAGTTCAGCGTGATGCCGATTGTCTGGCAAACTTTGCGCAACCTGGTGCTGCGCGCGGCGCAGGCGCCGTTCAAGTTCATTGGCGGGCTGATTACCGGCGGTGGCTCGGAAGACCTCGGCAGCGTGGCGTTCGCCCCGGGCTCCAGCGAGCTCGGCGGCGACGCCCAGGCGTCCCTCGACAAGCTGGCGGCGGCGCTGAAGGAGCGCCCGGCGCTGCGCCTGGAAATCGAAGGCACCAGCGCACAGGCCAGCGATGGCCCGCTGATCGCCGAGCAGCGGCTGGAGCGTGAATATCAGGCTACCTGGTACAAGATCCTGCAGCGCCGGGGCGACAAGGTGCCGGCCAATGCCTCGCTGCTGGTGGTCGACGACAGCGACAAGCCGGCAATGCTCGAAGGCATCTACCGCACCCGCCTGAAGCAGCAACCGCCGGCTGACTGGGAACAACTGGGCCGTGACGAGCGTACGGCCAAGCTGCGCGAAGCGGTGATCAAGTCCTGGGCCGAAAGTACCGCGCTGCTACGCACCCTTGGCCAGGAGCGGGCCAGCAGCATCAAGGATTACCTGGTGGACAAAGGCAAGCTGGAAGATGACCGGGTGTATTTCATCGATACCAGCCTGGGGCAGCCTGAAAGCGATGGGCGGGTGGTAACGCCGATGCATCTGGATGCCGAGTAATCAGCAAGCTTGTGGCAGCGGCTGAATCCAGGCTTCAGACCAGCCGCTGCCCGGACACCGCCGGATGATACAGCGGCTGTACCTTGTTCCCCGCCGGGTCCAGCAGGTGGAAGCTGCGCGCCCCGTCACCATGGTTGAACGGCCGATCCAGCAAGGTCACGCCCAGGGCCTTGAAGTACGCATACCAGGCCTCCAGCTCCTCCACGCTATCCACGATGAAACCATAGTGGTCCAGGGTCTGCAGCCCATTGGCTGCCCCTGCCCCACGCCCCAGCGACAGGTTGTCGTTACCGCAGGTGAGGTACACCAGGTCCTCGTTGGCGCGGTTGAGCACTTCCATTCCCAGCACATCGACGTAGAAACGCTCACACTCCTCAAGGTTGGGGACCAGCAGGGCAATATGGCGCAGGCCATTCAGGCGACCGGGGCGTGCAGGCAATTCGGACATCAGCGAAGCTCCATTTTTGTATACAATTCATTCGTGAATTTAAAACATAAGGAGCGACTTGTGTATAGCCTGTTTATCAAGACCCGTATAAAGCCAGGTTGCGTCGAGGATTTTCTGACCGCGATCAAGGTCAATGCCGCTGCCTCTGTCGCCACCGAGCCTGGATGCCTGGTGTTCGACGTGTCGCAGGATCGCGTCGACCCGCAGGTCATCTACCTGTACGAAATCTACCGTGATGATGCGGCCTATGAGGCGCATACCCAGACCGCGCATTACCGGGATAGCCGCCCGCTGGTGGAGCCGCTCATCGTCAGCCAGGAGTGCATCGAGAGCGACGTCGTAGCGCGCAACCCGGTGTACTGAAAACGAAGAAGGGGCCGCAATGCGGCCCCTTCCAGGGATGGTGGCCAAATCCATTTGGCCGTCGGGACAATCCTTATTCGGACTTCAGGCCATCAGCCGATACGGCTTGTACGCCTTTGATCTTCTTGGTGATGGCAACTGCCATCTCTTTCTGGGCCTCAGTCACTTTCATGTCGGACGACAGCGACACGACACCTTTATTCGTTTCCACTTTGATGTCGCTGCCAGGCACACCTTTCTCGGTCATCAGGTCGGCTTTGACCTTGGTGGTGATCCAAGTGTCAGAGGTCGCTTCCTTGGCTTGGGTCACCTCACCGGCGGCCAGCGTCATCGGGGCCTGGGTGGTTTGCTGGGCAAATGCCGCGTTAGCCATGGTCAGGGTCAGAGCGGTGGCAGTAGCAGCAGCAATGGCGAACTTCTTCATGTGTGTCACTCCTGTTTTTCGAAAGGTCTGCGCCGTATGTCCTGGCGGCAGGTATGAAGGTAGTTGCATGGGCTGTGCCAGCTTTTACTCTTTGATTATTTACTTATAAATCAATGAGTTAGTTGATCGCCGAGGTTCAAGGTGTCGTGCATTTTGCAACCTGCGCGGTAAACCTGCATGCAAGATGCAAGTCCGCAAAAGGTTCCCTGTCGCGCATAAAAAAAGGGCTCCGAAGAGCCCTTTTCCTGTTGCCTGGCAGTCGCTTAGACGCCCGATGCCTTGGCAGCGGCGACGTCCTTGATCGACAGCTTGATACGGCCGCGGTTGTCCACGTCCAGTACCAGTACTTCAACTTCCTGGCCTTCTTTCAGGATGTCGGTCACTTTCTCGACGCGAGCATCGCTCAGCATGGAGATGTGCACCA
>NZ_JABMCN010000080.1:19455-22304 GCF_013179515.1 Pseudomonas sp. CM27 | reverse complement strand
CGTCACGGCATTCACGTCGGGGTTTTGCAACATCACATTGGCTGCACTCATCTGCTGTTCGTCACCGACCCGATAACGCACCGCGTCGAGCACCGCAAAGTCATACCAGGGTTCGAGCTGTGCCCGTATATGCAACGGGATCGGCTGCACGCCGCTGGCCGTCGCTTCATCGCGGGCCTGGCGCAAGGCAAAGGTGAGGCTGGACGAGGCCATGGCTTCGACATCCTTGAGCACCTGCCCGGCCTGCCCAGGATCGATCGGGGCACAAAAACAGCCCATCAGGCACACCTGGTACTGCCCTGGCGGACAGGTTTGTTCGGCCAGTGCGGGTAACGCCATCAGCGCGCCAAGCACGACACTAATCCACTTCATGCAGGGCCTTTTCGACATATGCGCGGCTGGCGTCCAGTACCTGCGATTGCACGTTTTCGCTCGCCAGCATGCGCCCGATCAGCAAGGCGCCGACGCACTGGCTGATCAACACCCAGGCCAGTTGTTCATCCTCCAGCGTTGCGCTCCAGGCCTGGTGCAGCTGCACCAACCAGTGCTCGGCCACTTCGCGCACGGGTACTTCGGCCCGCGCGATCTCCACCCCCAGCGGCGGCAGTGGGCAGCCACCTTCGGCGTTGTGCAGGTGGGCCAGGCTCAGGTACTGCTGCAGGCAACGGCCCAGACGTTCACGGCTGGCGCCCTGGGTGGCCAGGCGTGCCAGCGGGCTGTTGCACAGCTCCTGCCTGACCACCTCGGTGAACAGGTCGTCCTTGGAGGGGAAGTGGTTGTAAAAGGCGCCGCCGGTCAGGCCAATGGCCTTCATCAACCCGGCTACGCCGGTGCTGGAAAAACCCCCGCTTTTGGCCAGCGCGCCGCTGCTGGCCAGCAGGCGTTCGCGGGTCTGCTGCTTGTGTTGGTTGGAGTAGCGCATTCATATGCCTCGGCAGGCAGGCTTGACGATGAAGGCAATCTTAACATAGCGTTCGTTTACTAAACGATCATTCACCAATGGGGGTGAGCATGGCAGAACAACAAAAAGTAGTGCTGGTGATCGGTGCGGGTGATGCTACCGGGGGCGAGATCGCCAAGCGCTTTGCCCGTGAGGGCTACATCGCCTGCGTGACACGGCGCCAGGCGGACAAGCTGCAGCCGCTGGTGGAGGAAATTCGCGCCGCTGGCGGCCAGGCCCACGCCTTTGGCTCTGATGCGCGCAACGAAGAAGATGTGGCGAGCCTGGTCGAAACCATCGAGCGTGACATCGGCCCGATCGAGGCGTTTGTATTCAATATCGGCGCCAATGTGCCTTGCAGCATTCTCGACGAAACCCCGCGTAAATATTTCAAGATCTGGGAAATGGCCTGCTTTGCCGGCTTCCTCACCGCTCAGGCCGTTGCCCGGCGCATGGTCCAGCGCGAGCGCGGGACGCTTCTGTTCACGGGTGCCACCGCAGGCACCCGTGGTGCAGCAGGGTTTGCCGCGTTCGCCGGTGCCAAGCACGCCTTGCGCGCTCTGGCGCAGAGCATGGCGCGCGAACTGGGGCCGCGGAACATTCATGTTGCGCACGTGGTCGTGGACGGGGCCATCGACACTGCTTTCATCCGTGACAGTTTCCCTGAGCGCTACGCCCTCAAGGACCAGGATGGCATCCTCGACCCGGCGCACATCGCCGACAGCTACTGGTTCCTGCATGCCCAGCCGCGCGACGCCTGGACCTTCGAGCTGGACCTGCGCCCCTGGATCGAGCGCTGGTAAGCCCCTTTTCACCCAGCAAGGACCGTAACCATGCACAAGACTGTCGATTTCCATTTTGACCTGGGCAGCCCGGCCAGTTACCTGGCCTGGACCCAGCTGCCCGGCCTGTGTGCCCGCCAAGGTGCCACGTTGCACTACCGGCCGATGCTGTTGGGCGGCGTGTTCCAGGCCACCGGCAATGCCTCTCCGGCTCTGATACCGGCCAAGGGGCGCTACATGTTCATCGACCTGTCGCGCTTTGCTGCGCGTTATGGGGTGGCTTACGGATTGCCGCCAGGATTCCCGGTCAACACCTTGACCCTGATGCGCGGGGTGATGGGCACCCAGATGCGTTCCCCGGAGCGCCTCGAGGCGCTGCTCGCCGTGCTGTTCAATGGGCTGTTTGCGCAGTGCCGCAATTTGAGCGACATCGGCGTGCTGGACGAAACGCTTGTTCAGGGCGGCTTCGACCCGCAGGTATTTCATGCGCTGGCTGCGGATGATGAAGTGAAGGTTGCACTCAGGCAGGCCACCGAGGCAGCAGTGGCACGCGGGGTGTTCGGCGCGCCAACCTGCTTTGTTGGCGACGAGATGTTCTTCGGCCAGGACCGTCTGGACTTTGTCGAGCAAGCGTTGGCTCAGGGCGCCAGCAGCCTCTCCAGCTGAGTGCGCTCCCACAGGCTTAGCAGGTCGACCGGGTTGCTGCCATAGCGGTGCCAGTCGCCGAGGTCGGCCTGCTCGCCGTCGGCGGCCAGGCAGTGAACGCACTGCGCCAGGCCCTCTGCATCCAGGGCCAGGGTGAGTTGCCAAGCGTGGATGACGACATCGACCAGGCCGCCCTCGCGGCGAGCACCAACCTCAAGGTGATGCACGCCCAGGGCGGCATCGCGCAGGCACTGGTACACAGCCCGGGTGTTCAACGAGCCCGTGCGGGTCAAGGTCAGAAGTTCGCCGGGGTGTTGGCGCTGATGATTTCGGCCTCGTCCGGGCCAATGTTCTTGAAGCTGTGCGGCAGGGTAGTGGGGATGTAGTAGCCATCGCCCGAGCTGAGCACGCTGACCTGGCCATCGACCCACAGCTCGACAGTACCCCGGGTCACCAGGCCGCATTCCTCGCCCTCGGCATGC
>NZ_JABMCN010000080.1:14308-19356 GCF_013179515.1 Pseudomonas sp. CM27 | reverse complement strand
CGAGCTGAGCACGCTGACCTGGCCATCGACCCACAGCTCGACAGTACCCCGGGTCACCAGGCCGCATTCCTCGCCCTCGGCATGCACGATCGGCTCGCCCGAGTCGGCACCGGGTGCATACAGTTCGCGCAGCATGCGCATCTGCCGGCCTTCGACACTGGCGCCAACCAGCAACATGCGCAGGCCGTTGCGGCCCAGGTCTGGCTGTTCGCCACCGCGGAACACGAAACGCTCTTCACGCACGGGCTCATCGAAGCTGAAGAACTCCGCCAGGCTCATGGGAATGCCTTCGAGCAGCTTTTTCAGGGAGCTGACCGAAGGGCTGACGCGATTCTGCTCGATCTGCGAGATCGTCGAATTGGTCAGCCCGCTGCGGCGGGCCAGTTCCCGTTGGGAGAGGTTGTTGCGTTCACGCACCAGTTTGAGTCGCGTCCCCGTGTCCATAGCCGCCTTGTAATCAGAGGTGTAAAGAATAATGAGCGAGGCGCATTAAAACACACTCTGCACGCTTGCGCGCTGCGCTTGTCAGGCAGCCTGGTTGCGCGGCATCGGCCACAGCCCGACCAGCAGCAACAGCGCGGCCACGGCCAGGAATGGCAAGCGCGGATCGAGGGCATACACCAGGGTGCCGGCCAGTGGCCCGATCACCGCGCCCATGCCCTGGGCAGCGCCTATGGAGCCGGCGGTGGCGCCTTGTTCGGAAGCCTGCATGGCATTGGCCGCCAGTGCCGAAAACGCCGGGAACACAAAGCCCATGCCGGTTGCGGCGACGAAGTAGCATGCCCACAGCCACCCTGCCGTGGTCGCCAGCGCGCCGCAGGCAAAGCCCAAGGCTGAAACGGTGGCACCTACCCGGATCATCTTCAGCGGCGGCCATTCCAGCTGGCGCAGCAGCACCTGCGCCAGGATCAGCGCAACCCCCACCGTGGTCAGGGCGATGCCGGCGGTCTGAGCGGCTTCGGCTGGGCCCAGCTTGAGGCGGTCGAGGGCGAAGAAACCGACAATGATCTGCGACACCGTCACGCTGAGCATGGCGCTGAACGCGACCAGCAATGGCCGGCGCAGGCGCGGGTCGCTCAACCGCACCGGGCTGGGCGCGTAGCTGTGCGGCAGGGCCTGCGGCTTGAGGGCGAACAGCAGCACCAGAAAGGCAGTGGCAGGCAACAACGACATGATGTGAAAGGGCAGGCTCAGGCTATGGCGTGCCAGCAATGCCGCCAATGCGGGGCCTACCACCAGGCCGACAGCGTTGGCCGCGCCCAGTGAGGCCATGGCCCGGGCCCGGCGCTGCGGTTCGACATGGTCGGCGATCAAAGCATTGCAACCCACCGGGATGGCGGCATAGAAGGCGCCGATGCAGCCGCGGGCCACCATCAGCCCGACAAATGCCAGGGTTGCCCCCGGCATCCAGCGCAGTGCGCCTTCGACGAACAGGCACAGCAGCCAGTACGCCAGGGTAAAGCCGGCGCTGCCCAGCAGCAGGATGCGCCGACGGCCCAGGCGGTCTGCGGCGCGCCCCCAGGGCCGGGCCAACAGTACCCAGACCACCCCCGCCACGGTGACGGCGGCGCCGGCTTGCCAGGTGGCCATGCCGAGCTGGCGGGCGATCGGGCCGATCAGGGCGACAAAGGCCATCATCGACATGGTACAGGCCATGTTGGCCAGCAGCAGGGGGCGCAGGTCCAGCGTGCTGGCAGGTAGCAGAGTGGCAGAATCCTTTGCAGCGTTCATTGGGCAGTCCAGGGCAGTTTGGCAGTGAAGGGTCGATACTAATAAGAACAATTATCGACTGTCGAACCCTCTGCACCCTTTCAGGTCATTCATGACGGCGCAGCGGGCCGGGCCACATGCTACGCAACACACCGTCGCGGCGCACCCAAGCGTGCATCAGTGCCGCGCCCAGATGCACCAGCACGGTGGCAAACAGCAGGTAGCCGGCCCATCCATGCGCCTGTCGCAGCACGGCATACAGTTGCAGGTCATGCGGGGCGATAGCAGGCAAGCCAAGCGGGCGAGGGTAGTTGCCGGCCGAAAGCATGGCCCAGCCCAGCAGCGGCATGGCCAGCATCAGGCCATATAGCAACAGGTGCGAGGCCCCGGCAGCCCAGCGTTGCAGGGGCGGCAGGTCGCGTGGCAGGGGTGGGTGCGGCACCAACAGGCGCACGCCGATGCGCAGTACCACCAGCACCAGCAGGGCCAGGCCGGTGGCCTTGTGCAGCCCGATCAGCACAGGGTGGCGTGGCGACAGGTCACCGACCATGCTCACGCCGATGAACAACATGGCCAGGATCAACACGGCCATCAGCCAGTGCAGCAGGCGAGCGATGGGGTGGAAGGCTTCGGGTTTCATGGGTGGGCTCCGGTGCCGAGCGATTCGCGGCTGCGGCGGTTGAAGGATTCCGAGTAGGCAGCCGAGCGGGCGGCCAGGATCGGGTCGGCGGATGCTTCGATGCCCCGCGGCAGGATCAGCGGGTCGAAATTGAGGTCGCGGCAAGCGCCCTGCTCAGGGGCGTCGACCTGTTCCAGCACCAGGGTGCCGGCGTCCACGCTGCGCCGCTCGGCAGGCCAGGGGCGGGCAGGGTTGTCCACGGCATCGCCGGGTTCGGCCAGCACCAGCCGCAGCGTCCAGCGCAGCGGGCCCTGGGCCAGGCGCTGCTGCAGGTCATGCTGCAGGAACTGTTTGTCGTCGACCTGGGCGGGCAACGCGGCAAACGCGGTTTGCGGCTCAAGCTGCCAGCGCACCGGGTGGGCGGCGCCGCTGGCGTCGATCAGGCGGAAGGCGTTGATGCTGTGGTACTGGGTGCTGGCGAAGCTGTCGCTGGGCTTGTAGCCCGCCGCCCATTGGCGAAACGCCGCGCTTTCCGGGTGGGCGGCGAAGAACGCCTGCAGTTTTGCCGGGTCCGGTTTGCCGGTGGCAGGTACAGGTGCCCCCGCCAGCACTTGCTCATAGAATGCTTGCGGCGTGCCTACCGCCAATACGGGTGGATTGTTCATGCCGGTACGCCAGACCTGACCATCGTCGGTGCTCAGTTGAATCGCCAGGCTGCGCACCGGTATGCCGGTATCCGGGGCGAACGGGTTGGCACCACCGATGGCGAAGCGGCCGATCACCGGCACCCGTTGCTGGCTGAACGCCCGCGCCGTGGACAAGCTGGCGGCCTGGCCGCTGGCCTGAAAGTAGCCACTGACGCACAGGCCCTTGGCGTGGTTCTTGCGATAGCCCGGGTAGTGCCCGGCCTGGGCTTCGAAGGTGTCGATGATGCGCTGTGGGGTCAGGCGGGTTTCCCCGAGCCAGCCGGCAGCATAGGCAAAGCCGGCGCCTGCGGCCAGCATCACGGCGCCGATGGCGGCCAGGCGCAGGGCCTTGGCCGGGCCGTGCAAAGGTGAGTTCATGATCATCGTCCGGTTCAGTGAAGATGCCAGTACGACGCGGCAGGTAAAAACTTATTCCCTCGCCGGGAATAGAATTTCTTCACAGGCGTCTGCCCTTTACACTGACTACCCCTGAGGCTGGGACCTGGCCATGCACGACCTGGACGACCACCAGTGGCGCGAACTGCTCGCCCGTCTGCGCCGCTTTGCGGTGTGGCTGACCCGTGAGCCCGGCAGCGCCGACGACCTGGTGCAGGCCACGGTCGAGCGCGCCCTGAGCCGACGCGACCAACAACGTGACGCCGATGCCCTGCGCGCCTGGCTGTTCACCATCCTTTACCGGTTGTTCCTCGACGGTAAACGCCGCGACCGCCTGCACGCCCGCTGGCTGTCCTGGTTCGGCCGTGCCGAGCGCGAGGATGAGCCGCTCGGCGACAACCTCGAAGCCATCGTCCTGGCCCAGGCCGACCTTCAGGCGTTCGCCCGGCTGACGCCCGAGCAGCGCGCCTTGCTGCTGCTGGTCAGCATCGAGGGTTTGAGCTACAAGGAGGCCGCCCAGGCCTTGGGCATCCCCATCGGCACTGTGATGTCGCGCTTGTCGCGCGCGCGCAATGCCTTGCGCGAATTGACCGAGGGCAACCCCCAGCCACCGGCCTTGCGGAGACTGAAATGACGCGCCTGATTCCCAGTGAAGACGAACTGCATGCTTACGTCGATGAGCGCCTGGCGCCGGGCCGCCGGGCCGAGGTGCAGGCCTGGCTGGCGACCAACCCGCAGGCGGCGGCACGGGTCGAGGGCTGGCGTGCCGATGCCCGCCGGTTGCGTACCGCGTTGGCCGGGTTTGGCGAATCAACCGGGGCGGCCCAGCTGGATCTGCGGCAGCTGCGCGGGCGATTGCGCGAGCGTCGGCAACGCCGCTGGGCTGTAGCGGCGGCAATGGTGCTGGCGTTGGGCGTGGGTGGCCTGGGCGGTTGGCAAGTACGCGATGCAAGCCTGGCGCGTGCCGACCTGCCCATGGCCGATGCGGTCCAGGCGCACCGCTTGTTTGTCGGCAGCCAGACGCTGGATATCCAGGCCAGCGACCCGGGGCAGTTGCGTGACTGGCTGGGGCGGCACTTCAGCCGCGTGGGTCGGTTGCCGGACCTGGCGGGGTATGGGTTCAAGCCGGTGGGTGCGCGTTTGCTAAGCAACGAGCAGGGGCCGGCGGCGTTGTTGGTGTTCGAAGATGGCGCTGGCCAGCGCATCAGCCTGTTCCTGCGCTCGCCGGGTGAGCAGTACCGCCGCATGCCGGAGGGGCAGCGGATTGATGGGCAGCTGGAGGCGCGGTATTGGTCGCATGGGGCTTACAACTTTGCGCTGGTCAGTGCGGCGGATGATGTGCGTGGGGCGGGGGTGGGGGAGGTGTTGCGGTTGGGGTTGTGAGGGGGCGCTGTGCATGCCTTGGGTGTTGTGTTGCGTGGGATATCGAGCGCCGCCCGCGCGGCGCATCGCGGATCAATCCGCTCACATTTGTTGCAACGTGGCCATGCCTGTGAGGCCATGGTTGTCAGCCGGTTTGCCCGGCTCAAGTCATGCGCCAGGGCTGGCAGCCATGGCGTTACAGGTTCGGCACGTTGCAACAAATGTGAGCAGCCTTGTGCTGCGAAGCGCCGCGCGGGCGGCGCTCGATCTCACTG
>NZ_JABMCN010000080.1:0-14208 GCF_013179515.1 Pseudomonas sp. CM27 | reverse complement strand
CGCCAGGGCTGGCAGCCATGGCGTTACAGGTTCGGCACGTTGCAACAAATGTGAGCAGCCTTGTGCTGCGAAGCGCCGCGCGGGCGGCGCTCGATCTCACTGGCAGCCCATACCTCAAGGCATGCACTTTATCAACCCAGCTCCAACCAGATCGGCGCATGGTCCGAAGGTTTCTCCATCCCCCGCAACTCATAATCCACACCCGCCGCCTTGATCCGCGGCACCAGATGCTGCGAGGCCATGATCAGGTCGATACGCAGCCCCCGCTTGGGATCGTCTTCGAACCCACGGCTGCGGTAGTCGAACCAGCTGAAGCGGTCGGCTACATCCGGATACAGGTGCCGGAAGCTGTCCACCAGCCCCCAGCCTTTCAAGCGCTCCATCCACTCACGCTCTTCCGGCAGGAAGCTGCACTTGCCGGTCTTCAGCCAGCGTTTGGCGTTGTCCGGGCCGATGCCGATGTCGCAGTCCTGCGGCGAGATGTTCATGTCGCCCATCACCAGCAATGGCTGGTCGTTGCGGAACTGGCCTTCCAGCAGCGCCTGCAGGTCGCTGTAGAAGCGCTGCTTGGCCGGGAACTTGGTGGGGTGGTCGCGGCTTTCTCCCTGAGGGAAATAGCCGTTCATGATGGTGATCGGGGTTCCATCGGCATCGGCAAAAGTGCCCCAGATGAAACGCCGCTGGGCGTCCTCTTCATCGGTGGCAAAACCTTTGTGCAGGCTCAGCGGCGCCTGGCGCGACAGCAGGGCCACGCCGTAATGGCCTTTCTGGCCGTGATAGTGCACGTGGTATCCCAGCGCCTGCACGTCGGCCAGCGGGAACTGTTCGTCGCTGACCTTGGTTTCCTGCAGGCCGATCACGTCCGGCTGGTGCTTTTCGATCAGCGCCGCCAGCTGGTGCGGACGGGCCCGCAGACCGTTGATGTTGAAACAGACGATCTTCATGGAAAGACGATCCCGGTAAAAGGCGCGATGCTAGCCGACATCGCCCATCATCACCAGCGTGGCGCCTTGGCAAGGCTGCTGCTAACGTGCTGTAGGGGCTGAACGAAGCGCGCTGGAGCCCCTCCAAGGCACTGTATGCCCATTCCAGGAGGTCTGCCCGCAATGCCCGAAACCACTGCCGCTCCGGCTCGTGTCTGCCTGCTCGATGACGGTTACAGCCGCGAGGTGCGTTCGCTGCTGTACAACGCGTACCGCCACGAACCTACCTTCGCCTATATCTTCGAGGCCCAGCGCCCGGGATACGAGCAGCGTTTGCGGGTAATGGTGCGTGAATGGGTGCGCCAGCACTTCTACTTGCAACTGCCTGCCATCGGCTTGCTGGTGGAAGACCGCCTGATCGCCGTGGCGCTGATCGTGCCGCCGTTGCGCCGGTTGGGGGTGGCCGACAGCTGGGCGTGGCGCCTGCGCATGATGCTGGGCACCGGCCTGCGCTGCACACGCCGCTACATGGACTACCAGGCCGCCCTGGCCACCTGCCTGCCCACCGATCAGGTGCATGTGCTGCCGTTGCTGGGGGTGCACCCGCAGTTCCAGGGCAGGCACTACGGCGAGCAATTGTTACAAGCTGTGCACGACTGGTGCGCGGACGACCCGGGGACCCAGGGTGTGGTACTGGACACCGGCAACGAGCACTACCTGGCTTTCTACCAGCGCCAGGGCTATGAGGAAATCGGCGAGGTTGCGGTTGGACCCGTCCGGGAGAGGGTGTTCTTCCATCCCAACCCGACGTCTTCACGTTCCGTTTTCGCCTGAACAGGCCTCCAGGCGGCTCCCTTGAGCGCCTGGGTCTGGTAGCATGCGCCGCATGACGTATTCAGGAAGATTGACCTGGGGCCTGGTTTTCTGGGCCGCCAGTGTCGCAGCATGGGGCCAGAGTGAGTTGCTGGTGAAGGTCAAACCGGCCAACAAGGCGCTCAAGGCCAATGTCGAAGGCTATATCGGTACCCTTGGCGACCGCGATGAAGAAGCACTTTTACGCTTCAGTCGTGGGGCACAGGAGCAGGCGCGCAAAGCCTCGCAGGCACTTGGCTACTACCAGGCGCAGATCGATACCGAGGTCAAGCCCGGCAAACAGGCTGACCACTCCCCGCAACTGATCATCACCATCAACCCCGGCGAGCCCATCCGCCTGCGCACCGTGACCGTGCGCATCGAAGGCCCGGCCAGCGAGATGAAGGCGTTCCGCGTACCGGACAGCAAGGCGCTGCGCTCGGGCGAACAACTCAACCACGGCCTGTACGAGGACGCCAAGCGGCTGATCCTCAACCAGGCGTCGCGCTACGGCTTCTTCAGCGGGCACTTCAGCCGCCAGCGCCTGGCGGTCGACCCCCAGGCCGGGGTGGCCGACATCGAACTGGTCTACCAGAGCGGCCCGCGCTACCACCTGGGCGCCGTGACCTTCGGTGGCGACACGCCGCTGGACGACGACCTGCTGCAGCGCATGGTCTCGTTCAAACCGGGTACGCCCTACGACTCGGAACTGATTGCCGAACTGAACAATGACCTGCAATCAAGCGGCTATTTCGAAGGCGTGCGCGTGGATGCGGCGCCCACCGCCGCTGTAGCTGAAGAAATCCCGGTAGATGTCCGCCTCGAAACCCGCAAACCACGCACCATGGGTCTGGGCCTGGGCTACTCGACCGACGTCGGGCCGCGCGGCAAGGCCAACTGGACCCGCCACTGGGTAAACCCGCAGGGCCACAGCTACGGCTGGGAAACCGAGCTGTCGGCGCCCCGGCAGAACGTCGGGCTGTGGTACGACATACCCCTCGACCCACCGCTGACCGACAAATTGCGCTTTGCCGGCGGCTACCAGAACGAGGAGCTCGCCGGTACCGACACCCTTAGCAAGCTGCTGACCGTCGGGCCCGAATGGCACAGCAAGCTGCCCAGCGGCTGGCAGCGGGTGATTTCGCTCAAGTACCAGCGTGAGGAATATCGCCTGGGCGACGATTCCGGGCTGAGCAACCTGTTGATGCCTGGGGTGAGCTATTCCTTCCTGCGCAGTGACAGCCGCATCGACCCGCACAACGGCTACCGCCTGCAGTTCGACGCCCAGGTGGCCAAGGAGGGGCTGGTTTCCGATACCAACCTGCTGCATGGCAACGTATTGCTCAAGGGGCTGACCACGCTCGGCCACAACCACCGCTTCCTCGGCCGCGTGCAGTTCGGGGGCAGCGCGACCAATGGTTTCAAGAACAACATTCCGCCATCGCTGCGTTTCTTCGCCGGTGGCGACCAGAGCGTGCGCGGCTACGACTACCAGACCCTGTCGCCGAAGAACAGCGACGGCGACCGCATCGGCGGCCGTTATCTGGTTGCCGGCAGCGTCGAGTACCAGTACTCGCTGACCGAAAAATGGCGGATCGCAACTTTTGTCGACCAGGGCAATTCGTTCAACGACCTGGAGCTGCCCAGCCTCAAGACCGGTGTCGGTTTTGGTGTGCGCTGGGTGTCGCCGGTGGGGCCACTGCGCCTGGACCTGGCCAAGGCACTGGATGACGACGGGGGAATTCGCCTGCACTTTTCCATGGGGCCTGAGCTGTGAAGCGCGTGATCAAATACACTTTGCTGGGCCTGCTGGGAGTAGCCGCAAGCCTGGGCATGGCGCTGGGGCTTTTGCTGGGGACCGAGGCGGGCAGCCGCTGGGCGCTGGGCCAGGTGCCCGGGCTTGAAGTCAGCGACTTCCAGGGGCGTCTGGCGGGCAGCTGGCAGGCCAGCCAGCTGCGCTGGGCCGATAGCGGCAGCACGGTAGAGGTGCAAGCCCCGGTGCTCGCCTGGTCGCCCACCTGCCTGCTGCGCGCCACCCTGTGCATCGACCGCTTGCAGGCACAGCGCATCGACATGGCGTTTGCGCCCAGTGACCAGGCGGCGGACAGTGGTCCGCTGCAGTTGCCGGCACTGCGCCTGCCGTTGGCCATTGAGCTGGGGGAGGTCAAGGTTGGCCAGCTGCGCCTGGATGGCAGCGACCTGCTGGGCGATTTGCAACTGGCAGCGCACTGGACCACTAGCGGGATGCGCATCGACAGCCTGCACCTGCAGCGCGATGACCTGCAATTGAACCTGCAGGGCGATCTGCAGCCCGAAGGTGACTGGCCGGTGCAACTGCAGGCGCAGCTGCAGCTGCCTGCGGTAGAGGACAAGCCCTGGCAGCTGGCGTTGACTGCAACGGGGGACTTGCAAAAGACCCTGAAGCTGGCCGGTACCAGCAGTGGCTACCTCGATGCGACGCTGACCGGCCAGTTGCAGGCGTTGGCCGAGCACCTGCCGGCTACCTTGCAGATCCGCTCGGAGGCCTTCAAACCGGCCGGGTCATTGCCTGACACCCTTCAGCTGAACCAGCTCACGCTCGATGCCAAGGGTGATCTGCTCAAGGGTTATGCGCTGGCAGGGTCGGCCAGCCTGCCGGCGGAACAATCACCGATCGCCCTGGCATTGTCCGGGCGGGTCGACAGCAAAGGCGCCAGGCTCGATGCCCTGGACCTGAACGCCAGCGACACCCAACGGGTCAAGCTGCAAGCCACCGCCGACTGGCAACAGGCCTTGACTGCCGACGCGCAGCTGGACTGGCAGGACTTCCCGTGGTTGCGCCTGTACCCACTGGAAACACCGCCCGAAGTCACCCTCAAGCGTTTCAATGCCCAGGTGCATTATCTCGACGGCAACTACCAGGGCAGCTTCAACGGTGACCTGGACGGCCCGGCGGGGGCGTTCAGCCTGGCGAGCCCGTTCGAGGGTGACCTGGCGCAGGTGAAGCTGCCGCAGCTGACGCTCACCGCGGGGCAAGGCAAGGCCGCCGGCAGCGTCGCCATAGGCTTTGCCGACACCGTGGCCTGGGATGTCGACTTGCAGCTTTCGGCGCTCGACCCGGCCTATTGGCTGGCCGAGCTGCCGGGCACCCTGGCCGGCCCGCTGCGCAGCAAGGGCGAGCTGAAGGGCGAGGTGCTCAGCCTGGATGCCCAGCTTGACCTCAAAGGCCGCCTGCGCGGTCAGCCGGCGGTGTTCAAGGCCCAGGCCCAGGGCTCAGGGCAGAGCTGGACCCTCGGTGCGCTGGCAATCCAGCTGGGTGACAACCGCATCAACGGCAGTGGCAGCCTGCAGCAGCGTCTGGCCGGGCGGATCGACCTTGACCTGCCGCGCCTCGGCCAGCTGTGGCCAAGGCTGCAAGGCCAGGTGAAGGGCCGGCTGGATGTTGCCGGCACCTTGCAAGCGCCGCAGGGTACCCTGACCCTGCAGGGCCAGCGACTGGCCCAGGCCGAAAACCGCTTGCAACAGCTTGATCTGGGTGCGCGTCTGGACAACGCCCAGCGCGGGGTAATCGCGCTCAAGGCGAGCGGTATCCAACTGGGTGATACGGCACTGGGTACGCTGCAGGCCAACGGCAAAGGCGACATTCGCCAGCAGGCGCTGACCCTGGCACTGGACGGGCCGCAGCTCAAACTCGATCTGGGCCTGGATGGCCAGCTGAACAAAGGTGACTGGCGCGGGCGCCTGGCCAGTGGACGCATCCAGGCCGGCGGCCAGGATTGGCAGTTGCAGGCCCCGGCGCGGCTGCAGCGGCTGGCCAGCGGTCAGCTGGACTTCGGTGCCCATTGTTGGCGCTCCGGCCAGGCCAGCTTGTGCGGTGACGACCAGCGGCTGGCCCCCGAACCGCGCTTGCGCTACCACCTCAAGCAGTTCCCGCTGGGCAGTCTGGCCCAGTGGCTGCCCAAGGACTTTGCCTGGCAGGGCCTGCTCAACGCCGATATCAACCTGGATATTCCGGCCAGCGGCCCCAAGGGCAACATCGTCATCGACGCCAGCGGCGGCACCTTGCGGGTGCGCGACAAGGACCGTTGGGTCGACTTCCCGTACCAGGCCCTGCGTGTGGACAGCACGCTGGCACCGCGGCGCATCGATACGCGCCTGGCGTTTCGCGGCGAGCGCCTGGGTGAGCTGAACATCAATGCCCGGCTCGATCCGCTGGGCAAGGACAAACCCTTGTCGGGGGACTTTCGTCTGGCCGGGCTGGACCTGTCGGTAGCCCGGCCGTTCGTGCCGATGGTCGAGCGCCTGGCAGGCCAGCTCAATGGCAGTGGCCGGCTTTCAGGCAGCTTGCTGGCACCGCAGGTCAACGGCAACCTGGCGCTCAGTGGTGGCGAAATCAGTGGTGCGGAACTCCCCGCCAGCCTGGAGGACTTGTCGCTGCAGGCGCTGATCGCCGGCGAGCAGGTCCAGCTCAATGGCAGCTGGCGCAGTGGTGAGGCCGGGCGTGGCCAGCTGACCGGCAACGTCCACTGGGGGCAGGCACTGGGCATGGAGGTGCGCTTGCAGGGCCAGCAGCTGCCGATCACGGTCGAGCCTTATGCGACGCTTGAGGTTGCTCCGGACCTGACGTTGCGCCTGATCGACGACAAGCTGGCCGTGACCGGCAAGGTGCAGGTACCCAAGGGCAAGATCACTGTGCGCGAGCTGCCACCGTCCACCGTCAAGGTGTCGGATGACACGGTCATCGTCGGCCATCAGACCGAGGAGGGCAAAGCGCCCATGGCGATGGCCATGGACATCGATGTCGAAGTGGGCCGCGAAAAGCTGTCGTTCAGCGGCTTTGGCCTCACCGCCAACCTGCTTGGCCATGTGCACATCGGCGACAACCTTGATACCCGCGGCGAGCTCAGCCTGGCCGACGGCCGTTACCGTGCCTACGGCCAGCGCCTGACCATCCGCCGGGCGCGGCTGCTGTTCGCCGGCCCCATCGACCAGCCTTACCTGGACATCGAAGCCATCCGCCAGGTTGACGACGTGATTGCCGGTATCCGCCTGAGTGGCAGCGCCGAGCAGCCCACTACCAAAGTGTTCTCCGAGCCCGCCATGAGCCAGGAGCAGGCGCTGTCGTACCTGGTATTGGGGCGGCCTCTGGGGACCTCTGGCGAGGACAACAACATGCTCGCCGAGGCCGCCTTGGGCCTGGGCCTGGCCGGTAGCGCCGGCATCACCGGCAGCCTGGCGTCCAGCCTGGGCATCGACGACTTCCAGCTGGATACCGAAGGTTCGGGCAACACCACCAGCGTGGTCGCCAGCGGTAACCTTACCGAGAAGCTGAGCCTGCGTTACGGGGTAGGGGTGTTCGAACCCGCCAACACCATCGCGTTGCGCTACAAGCTGAGCAAGAAGGTCTACCTGGAAGCCGCCAGCGGGCTTGCCAGCTCACTGGACATCTTCTACAAGCGCGACTTCTAAGCGGCGTCGGGGCGGCTGTCAACGGATGGTCGCCGCCTCGATGAATTCATTGGTCCCGGTATCGGGACCGGGCGGGTGCGGCGGGCTGGGGGCGCGTATCGGAGTGATCAGGCTGGTGTATTCCTCGATCAGCCGGTTCAGTGCTTCTGGTGGTTCACTGGCCTGGAACTGCATGCGGATCTGCACTTCGTCCGGGTCACGGTTTTCGCCCTGGCGACCCTGGCCGCCGATGGTGACTTTAAAGCTGGCGGTCTTGTTCTCCCCAGCGTGCACCAGGGCCTGTTTGGCTTCGGTACCTTTGACGCGCACCGACAGATCGACCTGCATACGCTCCAGCGCCAGGCCTTTGGGCGAGACCAGGGCGAACAAGGGCACGCGCATGATGTGCTGGCTGTCCATGGCCACTTCGACCATCTTGGCTTTCATGGGGGCGCCCAGCGCCTCGGCGTCGCATTCGAAGAACTGGTCGAACAGGTTGATGTACTGCTGTGCGATCAGGCTGTTGGTGGCGCTTGCGGCTTCTTGCAGGCCACGAGTGATTTCGCGCAGGTCGATGGAAGTCATCGGCGCGGGGGATTTATCCATCTGATTGGCTCCTGAGGCCAGGTGACACCCCCCTGGCGTCGCGCAGAGGGGCAGTTTCGGGGTAGGAGATGGCGGTCAAGGTAAAGACGGGGGCGGAGGGGTCTTTGCGCCAGCAGACGGGGTGATGCCATTCGTGGGCTCTTTCAAAGTGTCTTTCTGCGAAACCGTATCGGTGCTTTCCAGGGCCGCGGTCTTTACAACGGTTGGCTTGGTTGCCGCGTCCGTGAGGAAGTCGATCACCCTCATCACCGCTTCAGGCGGCTCCTGGCGCTTCAATGTAGTGTTGAATGCGTAGCGGGCACGGGTGTCTGTCTTGCGCGTTTGCGTGGACTTGTGGCTGACGCTGCCCTTCACATTCAGCTTGAATGGCCCCCAGCCCAGGGAGCCGCTCGCTTGTGCGCTCATGTCCTTGCCGGAGACGTCTTCCGACATCTGGTTGATGATCAGTTCGAAATCGACCGTGCCTTGTTCGATGGCGATGTTCGGGTGGGTGATGGCCGCCAGCAACGGCACTTTCATGGTCTTGCTGACCACGCCCTGGTATGCGCCCTGTTCGTCGACAATGGTTTCGTCGTAGTCAAACTGGATAGCTACCGCCTTGCCGTCCTGGACGCACACCTGCATCAGGAAATCGGCATACGATTTACTCGCAGTTATCTGCGCCTGGACCATTGCCTGAAGGGGGCCGGCAATCATGCGGTCCATCGGCAGGGCATTGATGACGGAGCCGATGAGGCTGTTATCTATCGACATTTCGAGGTGCTCTCTCTAGCGGGGGATCAAGGTGGCCGCCGATCGCAGCCACGGGGGCTCAGCGGACGCAAGGGTCCTGGCGCCGGATGTTGCCGATCTGACGCAGGCTCAGGCCGTACTTGTTGGCGAGCAGGCTGCGGGACAGGCCGTCGGCGCTTTCTTTCTGGATCTGCAGGTTGCGTAGCTGGCGCAGGAAATGGTCGACCTTGGGGATCTCCAGGGCGACCCCGGCAAAGCGCTTGATCAGCGCGTCGAGTGCTTCGGCTGGCAGTACGTCGGCGAGCTTGGTGCGCTCGCGGTGCTTGGGGATGTACTTGGGCCTGCCGCCGTAGGCGCAGGTCAGCTGGTAGGCGTTGTCGATGCCGATGCAGTCGATCAGGGCCTGCAGCGAGTGGGGCAGTTGGCTGATATCGATCTGGCTCAAATCTGGCAGTTGCATATGACGCTCCTTCGGGATGGGTGGAATGGGCTACCCGATCACCCGCGGCGTTATGTCGAAGGTGTGCCTGAATTTTCTGCGACAGACAGGCGCCTCGCTAGGCGGCATAAAGGTTGAGGGTTGTAGCTTCGGAGAACAGGTTTTGCGGGCATCGATGTCAGCCGTTGTAGGAAACGGCCTCAGCCATGGTATGTGGTTGCTGATTTCCCATGCGCTCGATCCCGCCTTTGCCAGTTGGTTGTAGAACCCTCAGTCGCAGGGATAGCTGCTCAGCAGGCTGGCGCTGTTCAGGTAGGCCCGAGGGCTGTCGGCCATGCCTTGTGGCAAGGTGCGCCAGTCAACCAGCAGGCACAGCGCATGCAACGGCGCCCCCTGCCGCTGGCCGATAACCCGGTCGGCAAAACTGCGGCGATAGAGCGCCTGGGTCTGCTGTACCGCCTGCACCTGGTCGGCCTGGGCCAGGGTCTGACGGGCCAGGTCGGGCAGCAAGGCTAAGGGCACGCTGAAGTGAGCGGGTGATCCATCGGCCTGCAAGTAGCCGGCCTGGCGTACGCGCTGCCACATTTGCTGCCATTGGCTGGCCCCTGCATGGGCAGCCAGCTCGCGGCCTAGCTGAAACAGCTGCTCGGAAGGTATCTGGCGGGTATCGAGGGCATGAAGGGAGAGGGGGGTCAGAAACAGTGACGCCAACAGCAGCGGTTTGAACATGGTGCCTCCGGCATGGGTGCTTGGGAGGCCCATGCTTTCAGGCTACCGTTACCCCACCCAGCAGGAAATGCAGCGCCGGGGCGGGTGGGCGTTGTATCATTGCCGCCGCTCGTTGCGAGCCATTTGCCCCTGATGTTGCAAGGAACCTTCGATGACACATGTGCAGCGCCTGAAATATTCCGTTCTGATCATCCTGGTGGTATTGGGCCTGATGCTGGGCCTTTCCCACCTGCAGAAGCAGGGCACGATCAGTGAGCAGACCTTCCAGATGCTGGCCATCGCCATCGCCGTGGTGGTCGTGGTGATCAACGGCATCCTTCGGCGCAAGGTCAAGCCCTGAGCCAAGCCTTGGGCTGTGCGGGCCGGCCAGCCATGGCCGGCCATGCGCTCAGCGCGGGAGAGCCTGCTCCAGTACGGCGCGTGCCTGGGGATTGAGGCTGTAGCACTTGTCGCTGCCCAGCTGGATGACGCCTTCGGCGCACAGCCGCTTCAGCACTTCGCGCACACTCAGGAACGACAGCGGAATGTCCAGCTGTTCCAGTTGTGCGTGCACGCCACGCACGCCGATGCTACGGCCGTGGCGGTCGGCGGCATGCAGGGCATCGATCACCTTGAGGCGGATCAGGCTGGTGCGCAGGCCAAAGGTGCGCAGCAGCTCGCGGATCTGCTCGTTGCCAATTCGCTCGTCGGCGAAAACGTCCTGTTCCCTGGGCGCTTTGCCTGGGACGCGCCCGGCCTGGATCGAGGTTTGCGGGTTGTACATGTGAATGCTCCTTTTCGTGGACGAACCCGAAATATGGGTGCCTCACTTACTAGGACGAATGAGAACGAAAAAACTGCAACCCACTCGCGAAAAAAATGCTTGTTCCTTTTCAAGACGTCCTATCGCCTTGTAATACGTAAAATTTTCATGTGGCCATTCGTCTGATCGGGATACCCCCCGAATCCGAGGAGCGCCTGTGTTTCCACTTTCCCGTCCCATGACCTGCGCTGGCCTGGCTGCCGCCCTTGTGGCCTTCAGCGGCGGCGTAGCAGCGCAGCCCGCCGCTGCCGATGCCAGTGCGCAGATCCGCCGTACCAGTTACGGGGTGCCGCACATCGTCGCCAAGGACGAGCGGGGCCTGGGCTATGGCATCGGCTATGCGTACGCCCAGGACAATCTGTGCCTGCTGGCCAACGAAGTGCTGACCGTCAGCGGCGAGCGCTCACGCTTTTTCGGTGCCAAGGGCAAGACCCTGGAGCAGCGTGACAACCTGGCCAGCGACCTGTTCTTCACCTGGCTGAACAGCCCCGCAGCGGTCAATGCCTTCTTGCAGGCGCAGCCGGCACCGGTGCAGGCACTGCTGGCGGGCTATGCGAGCGGCTACAACCGGGCGTTGGCCGAGCGCCGCCGCCAGGGTTTGCCCGCCGAATGCGGCCAGGGCGAGTGGGTGCGGCCGATCAGCAGCGAGGATCTGGTCAAGCTGACCCGCCGGCTGCTGGCCGAAGGCGGTGCAGGGCAGTTCGTCGAGGCACTGGCAGGGGCGCAACCACCTGCGTTGGCCAGCCAGCAGGCCCCGGCCGGCTTTGCCGCTGCGCTGGCGCGGCAAGAACGCTTTGCCACGGAGCGTGGCAGCAATGCGGTGGCCGTGGGCGCGCAGCGTTCGGTCAATGGCCGCGGCCTGTTGCTGGCCAACCCGCACTTCCCGTGGATGGGCGGCATGCGCTTCTACCAGATGCAGTTGACCATCCCCGGCCAGCTGGATGTGATGGGCGCGGCATTGCCGGGCTTGCCGGTGGTCAATATCGGTTTCAACCGGCACCTGGCATGGACGCATACCGTCGACACCTCGAACCACTTTACCCTTTACCGTCTGCAACTCGACCCCAAGGACCCGACCCGCTACCTGCTCGACGGCAAGTCGCTGCCGCTGGCCCGGCAAACCATCAGTGTGGCGGTCAAGGCCGAGGATGGCAGCCTGAGCCAGGTGCAGCGGCAGGTCTACAGTTCGCAGTTCGGCCCGGTGGTGCAATGGCCGGGGCGCCTGGACTGGGATACGCACACGGCCTACAGCTTGCGTGACGCCAACCTGGAAAATACCCGTGTATTGCAGCAGTGGTACCAGATCAACCGTGCCGACAGCCTGGCAGCCTTGAAGGGCTCGGTGGCGCAACTGCAGGGTATTCCGTGGGTCAACACGCTGGCCGTGGACGAAGGCGGCCGGGCCTTGTACCTGAACCAGTCGGTGGTGCCTTACGTCGACCAGCAGTTGCTCGATACCTGTAGCAACCCCAAGGCACAAGGGCGCATGGTCGTGATGGACGGCTCCCGTAGCGCGTGCCACTGGAAGGTCGATGCGCAGGCGGCGCAGCCGGGCATATTCCCGGCACGGCTGCTGCCGAGCCTTGAGCGCGAAGACTTCGTGCAGAATTCCAACGACCCTGCCTGGATGGCTAACCCGGCGCAGCCGCTGACCGGTTACTCACCTTTGGTCAGCCGCGACGACCAGCCGCTGGGCATGCGCGGCCGCTTTGCCCTGCAGCGCTTGCAGGGCACGGCGCTGTTGGGGGTGGACGACCTGCAACGCATGGTGACCGATGACGAGGTGTACCTGGCCAGCCTGGTGCTGCCAGACCTGTTGCAATGGTGCAAGGGTGCCGGTGTCGACGTACAGCCGGTTTGCAGCAGCCTGGCAGCCTGGAATGGCAAGGCCGACCTCGACAGTGGCATTGGCCTGGTGCATTTCCAGAACCTGTTCAATGCCCTGGCCGAGCATCCGGAAAGCTGGCGGGTGGCCTTCAACCCGGCTGACCCGCAGCACACGCCACGCGGCCTGGCAATCGAGCAGGCAGCTGTGGGCAAGCTGGTGCATGCTGCGGCGCTGGCTTCACTGAAACAGGTAAGGGAGAGCGGCATGGCGGGGGATGCGCGCTGGGGGCAGGTGCAACAGGCCATCAATGGCACGCCGGTAGCGGGAGGCCCGCAGGCACTGGGCGTGTACAACGCGATCTACAGCGTGCCGCATGGGCAGGGCAAGCGTCTGGTGGTCAGTGGTACCAGTTACTTGCAATTGGTCAGTTTTACCGACAAGGGGCCAGAAGCCCGTGGGCTGCTGGCGTTCTCGCAGTCGAGCGAAGCGGCTTCGGCGCATGCCAGTGATCAGACCAGGGCGTTTGCGGCCAAACAATTGGCGGTGATCCCGTTTACCGAGGCGCAGATCAAGGCGGATCCGCAGTATCGGGAAGTGCTGATCAGTGAGCGGGACAAGGGGGCGGTGGCCAACAGGCCCTGAGGCATTAGCCTGTGCTGGCCCCTTCGCGGGTTTACCCGCGAAGGGGTCGGTAGTACCAACGCTGCAATGTCAGGAAAACTCGAACGGCGCCAGCTGGAAGCCTTGCTCGTCAACCTGCAAGGCCCAGCCGCGGCGATCCCAGTCGCCCAGCACGATGCGCCGAGCCGGCTGCCCATCCACCACCAGCTTGTGGATCGCCGGCCGATGGGTATGGCCATGCACCAGCGTGCGCACGCCATGCGCCGCCATCACCTTCGGTACTTCGTCTGGCGTGACGTCGACAATCTCGGTGGATTTCATCCGCGTTTGCGTGCGGCTTTCGCTACGCAGCTTGCGCGCCAGCTTGTAGCGCGCCGAAAGCGGCAGGTGCCGCAGTATCCACAAGCTCAGCGGGTTGCGCAGCAAACGGCGCATCTTCATGTAGCCCAGGTCGCGGGTACACAGGGTGTCGCCATGCATCAGCAGCACCTGTTCACCGCCCAGCTCGATCACGCTAGGGTCGCGCAGCAATGTGCAGCCCGCGGCGTCGCAGAAGGCCTGGCCAATCAGGAAATCACGGTTGCCGTGCATCAGGTAGATGGCCGTGCCGCTGTCGCTCAGTTGGCGCATGGCCTTGCAGATCGACTGCTGGAACGGCGTCATGGCATCGTCACCGATCCACGCTTCGAAGAAATCGCCAAGGATGTACAGCGCCCTGGCATGGCGCGCGCGGCCGTCGAGCAGATCAAGAAACGCCCGGGAAATGTCCGGGCGTTCTTCTTGCAAGTGCAGATCGGAGATCAGCAGTATCACTCAATGATCTCGGCTTTCTCGATGATCACGTCGTCTTTCGGCACGTCCTGGTGGCCGGCCTTGGAACCGGTGGCGACTTTTTCGATGGCGTCGACCACTTCACGGCCTTCGGTCACTTCACCGAACACGGCGTAGCCCCAGCCCTGAACGTTCTTGCCGCTGTGGTTGAGGAAGTCGTTGTCGGAGGCGTTGATGAAGAACTGTGCCGAGGCAGAGTGCGGCTCCATGGTACGGGCCATGGCGATGCTGTACTTGGTGTTCTTCAGGCCGTTGTCGGCTTCGTTCTGGATGCTGGCACGCTTGTCGCGCTTCTCGTTCATGCCAGGCTCGAAACCGCCGCCCTGGATCATGAAGCCTTTGATCACACGGTGGAACACGGTGTTGCTGTAGTGGCCGGCGTTGACGTATTCGATGAAGTTGGCCACGGTGATCGGGG
>NZ_JABMCN010000008.1 GCF_013179515.1 Pseudomonas sp. CM27 | reverse complement strand
CCGAACTCAGTAGTGAAACGATGCATCGCCGATGGTAGTGTGGGGTCTCCCCATGTGAGAGTAGGTCATCGTCAAGATTCATTTCGCAAAACCCCTATCTGCGCATGCAGGTAGGGGTTTTGTCTTTGTAGGCAAAAATCCAGGACCACATAGGTCGTTTGCCCTTGTTTTGCCGGCCCTTTTCCTATGCAAGCCAGCAGCCCGTGGCTATCATGCCTGCCTTATTCCAAGTCGAGACTGGCATGCTGAAGTTGTTGAATCTCCTCAAGGATGGCCGGTTCCATTCCGGAGAAGCCTTGGGGGCAGCCCTCGGGGTGAGTCGCAGCGCCGTTTGGAAGCAGCTGCAGCATCTGGAAAGTGAGCTGAACCTCACCATTCACAAGGTTCGTGGTCGTGGCTATCAGCTGGCGGCGCCACTCGCATTGCTCGAAGCGCAGGCAATCGCTGATTTCGCCGAGGGCGAACAGTGGCCTGTTTTCATCTACGAAAGCATCGATTCGACCAACGCCGAGGGCCTCCGGCTCGCCGGTGAGGGGCAGGCGGCTCCGTTCCTGGTCTTGGCTGAGCGCCAGAGTGCCGGGCGCGGTCGGCGTGGCCGGCAATGGGTCAGCCCCTTCGCGGAAAATCTTTATTACAGCCTGGTGCTGCGGGTTGATGGCGGCATGCGCCAGCTGGAAGGCTTGAGCCTGGTGGTGGGGCTGGCGGTAATGCGCACCCTGCAGGCGTTCGGTGTGAAGGGTGCAGGGCTCAAATGGCCTAATGATGTGCTGGTTGGCAGGCAGAAGATTACCGGTATTCTGCTGGAACTGGTGGGTGATCCCGCCGATGTCTGCCATGTGGTGCTGGGAATTGGCATCAACGTGAACATGCAGGCCAACGACCAGGTCGATCAGCAGTGGACCTCGATGCGAAGGGAGGTGGGTACGGCAATCGACCGAAACCGTCTGGTTGCATCGCTCAGTCAGCAATTGCAGCACGAATTGGCCCGTCATCGTCGCTATGGGTTTGCCGCATTCCAGGAAGAGTGGGAGCAGGCACATCTCTGGCAGGGGCGTAATGTCTCGCTGGTTGCCGGTACTACGCATATTGATGGCAAGGTTCTTGGCGTCGACGGGCAGGGTGGTTTGCGCCTTGCAGTGGACGGGGTAGAAAAGAGCTTCAGCGGTGGTGAGCTCAGTTTGAGGTTGCGTGATGATTCTTGAGCTCGATTGCGGTAACAGCTTCATCAAGTGGCGGGTTATCCATGCCGCTGATGCAGTGATTGAAGGCGGTGGCATTGTCGATTCCGATCAGGCGCTATTGGCGGAAGTCGCTGCGCTCGCTTCGCTATGCCTTACCGGCTGCCGTATTGTCAGTGTCCGCAGCGAAGAGGAAACCGCAGCCCTGTGCGCGCTGATCGCGCAAGCGTTTGCCGTGCACGCGCGCGTGGCGCAGCCTGCTCAGGAAATGGCCGGGGTGCATAATGGCTATGACGATTATCAGCGTCTGGGCATGGATCGGTGGCTTGCGGCATTGGGTGCATTTCACCTGGCCAAAGGCGCGTGCCTGATCATCGACCTGGGTACGGCTGCCAAGGCGGATTTCGTTGCGGCGAACGGCGAGCATCTGGGCGGCTACATCTGCCCGGGTATGCCATTGATGCGCAGCCAGTTGCGTACTCACACCCGGCGTATCCGCTACGACGATGCCTCCGCGGAGCGAGCGTTGACCAGCTTGTCACCAGGTCGTTCGACTGTAGAGGCGGTGGAGCGCGGTTGTGTATTGATGCTGCAGGGTTTTGCGCGCACTCAGCTTGAGCAGGCGCGTGCGCTATGGGGTGAACAATTCACGGTGTTCCTCACCGGCGGTGATGCGCCACTGGTCAGGGAGGCTCTGCCGCAAGCGCGTGTTGTACCTGACCTGGTTTTTGTTGGCCTGGCCATGGCCTGCCCACTGAATTGAGGTGCCTATGCGTTGGTTGTTTCTGTTGTTGGTGGTGCTTAACGTCTGTTATTACGTGTGGCATCAGCAGGAAGCCCCGCTGAAGGTCAAGGAAGTCGCCCCGCTGTCGCTGTACAAGGGGAATCAGCAAGAAATTCGCCTGTTGCGTGAAACGGGTGCGTCTGCACCTGCCAAGCGCCGTGACGAATGCCTGGTAGTCGGCGGCGATTTGGGGCAGGGGCAGCTCGAGGCCCTGCGTCAGCGCCTGCTGAGCCTGGATATCACTGCCTTGCCGGTGCTGGGACAGTTGCCTGGCGCGGAGGGTCGCTGGCTCAAGGTTGCCGCAGAAAGCGAGCGTTTGCTGGACCAAACGGTGCTCTCAGCTCTTTCCAATGATTTCAAAGACTTAAAACACAAAATTATTTTCTGCCAGGGTATTGCAACTGGCGAATAGCTTGATAGAATGGCGCCCGCTTCACAGGGAACACCACTCAGGTGGCAGAACTGGAAGCGGTGTCAAAGCAGCTAAGTTTCAGATTTGATTGAAAAAATTTGAAAAAACGCTTGACACTAGGACGGCAGACAAATAGAATGCCGGCCACATCTGGAGGGATTCCCGAGCGGCCAAAGGGGACGGACTGTAAATCCGTTGCGAGAGCTTCGAAGGTTCGAATCCTTCTCCCTCCACCAGTTTTAGCGAGAGCCGCAAGCTCCGCGGGTATAGTTTAGTGGTAGAACCTCAGCCTTCCAAGCTGATGATGCGGGTTCGATTCCCGCTACCCGCTCCAAGTTTGCCGGATTTTGCACAAAGTGTTTCGCTCTTGTAGCTCAGTTGGTAGAGCACACCCTTGGTAAGGGTGAGGTCAGCGGTTCAAATCCGCTCAAGAGCTCCATACAAACAAGGCAGATATGAAAATATCTGCCTTTGTTTTATCAGCGCAAGACTATTTCTTCTGCGGAGGATTGTATCGATGGCTAAGGAAAAGTTTGATCGTTCCCTTCCCCACGTTAACGTCGGCACTATCGGCCACGTTGACCACGGTAAGACCACTCTGACCGCAGCTCTGACTCGCGTTTGCTCCGAAGTTTTCGGTTCGGCAATCGTTGAGTTCGACAAGATCGACTCGGCTCCGGAAGAAAAAGCGCGCGGTATCACCATCAACACCGCTCACGTCGAATACAATTCGACCATTCGTCACTATGCTCACGTCGACTGCCCAGGTCACGCTGACTACGTGAAGAACATGATCACCGGTGCTGCCCAGATGGACGGCGCGATCCTGGTTTGCTCGGCCGCCGATGGTCCGATGCCGCAAACCCGTGAGCACATCCTGCTGTCTCGTCAGGTAGGCGTTCCGTACATCGTGGTCTTCCTGAACAAGGCTGACCTGGTAGATGACGCTGAGTTGCTGGAACTGGTCGAGATGGAAGTTCGCGACCTGCTGTCCACCTACGACTTCCCAGGCGACGACACCCCGATCATCATCGGTTCGGCTCGTATGGCCCTGGAAGGCAAAGACGACAACGAAATGGGCACTACCGCTGTCAAGAAGCTGGTAGAAACTCTGGATAGCTACATCCCGGAGCCAGTTCGTGCCATCGATCAGCCGTTCCTGATGCCGATCGAAGACGTATTCTCGATCTCGGGTCGCGGCACCGTTGTTACCGGTCGTATCGAGCGTGGTATCGTCCGCGTTCAGGATCCGCTGGAAATCGTTGGTCTGCGTGACACCACCACCACCACCTGCACTGGTGTTGAGATGTTCCGCAAGCTGCTGGACGAAGGTCGTGCTGGCGAGAACTGCGGCGTTCTGCTGCGTGGTACCAAGCGTGACGACGTTGAGCGTGGTCAGGTTCTGGTCAAGCCAGGTTCGGTCAAGCCGCACACCAAGTTCACTGCAGAAGTCTACGTCCTGTCGAAGGAAGAGGGCGGTCGTCACACGCCGTTCTTCAAAGGCTACCGTCCTCAGTTCTACTTCCGTACCACTGACGTGACCGGTAACTGCGAACTGCCGGAAGGCGTTGAAATGGTAATGCCAGGTGACAACATCCAGATGGTTGTCACCCTGATCAAGACCATCGCAATGGAAGACGGTCTGCGCTTCGCTATCCGTGAAGGCGGTCGTACCGTCGGCGCCGGCGTCGTAGCAAAAATTATTGAATAAGTAGTTGATTTACTTGATCAGGCCGGTATAATGGCCGGCCTGATACAGCGTTACAGGTCAGTAGCTCAATTGGCAGAGCGACGGTCTCCAAAACCGTAGGTTGGGGGTTCGATTCCCTCCTGACCTGCCATTTCACCTCGGTGTGATGGCTTTCTTCTTACAGGATCCTCCTCGATGACCCCCAAAACTGAAGCCCAAGAATCGCGTTTTGATCTGTTCAAGTGGCTGGCTGTAGTGGCTTTGGTGGTTGTTGGTGTAGTGGGTAATCAATACTACTCCGCCTCTCCTATCCTGTACCGCGTTCTCGCACTTCTCGTCCTGGCCGCTGTCGCGGGCTTTGTAGCTCTGCAGACTGCGAAGGGCAAGTCGTTCTTTACGTTGGCGAAGGAAGCTCGTACCGAGATCCGTAAAGTCGTGTGGCCGACCCGCCAGGAAACCACCCAGACCACGCTGATTGTCGTGGCTGTCGTGCTGGTTATGGCACTGCTGTTGTGGGGTCTCGATTCCCTGCTCGGCTGGGCGGTCTCCCTGATCGTTGGCTAAAGGTGTCCCGTGGCTAAGCGTTGGTATGTTGTGCATGCTTACTCGGGTTACGAGAAGCATGTAATGCGCTCCCTGATTGAGCGCGTCAAGCTGGCTGGCATGGAAGACGGTTTCGGCGAGATCTTGGTTCCGACCGAGGAAGTCGTCGAAATGCGCAACGGCCAGAAGCGCAAAAGTGAGCGTAAATTCTTCCCTGGCTATGTACTGGTCCAGATGGAGATGAACGAAGGGACTTGGCACTTGGTCAAGGATACCCCTCGTGTGATGGGCTTTATTGGTGGTACTGCAGACAAGCCTGCGCCAATCACCGATAAAGAAGCCGAGGCTATCCTGCGTCGCGTTGCCGACGGTAGCGACAAGCCGAAGCCCAAGACGCTGTTCGAACCAGGTGAAGTGGTTCGAGTCGTTGACGGTCCGTTCGCTGACTTCAACGGTAGTGTCGAAGAGGTTAACTACGAAAAGAGCCGCCTGCAGGTTGCGGTGCTCATTTTCGGTCGCTCTACTCCGGTGGAGCTCGAGTTCAGCCAGGTCGAAAAGGTCTAGGCGGACGAAGCATCCCATACCCCGCAGCCCTGTGTGCTGCGGGGTTTTGTCGTCACTGGGATAAAACGCAAGTCATCCGGGGAGCCATCAGGCGTTCGTACCCGATTTTGGAGTAGCTCATGGCTAAGAAGATTCAGGCTTACATCAAGCTGCAAGTTAAGGCCGGCCAGGCCAACCCAAGCCCACCCGTTGGTCCAGCACTGGGTCAACACGGTGTGAACATCATGGAATTCTGCAAGGCCTTCAACGCCCGTACTCAGGGTCAAGAAGCCGGCCTGCCGACTCCTGTGATCATCACTGTCTACAGCGACCGTAGCTTCACCTTCGAGACCAAGAGCACCCCTGCCTCGGTTCTGCTGAAGAAAGCTGCTGGCCTGACCAGTGGTTCGGCTCGTCCGAACACCGTTAAAGTCGGTACCGTGACCCGTGCTCAGCTGGAAGATATCGCCAAGGCCAAACAGGCTGATCTGACTGCCGCTGACCTGGACGCTGCTGTACGCACCATCGCTGGCTCTGCCCGCAGCATGGGCCTGAACGTGGAGGGTGTGTAATGGCTAAGCTGACCAAGCGTCAAAAGGCAATCGCCGAGAAAATCGAAGCAGGCAAGGCCTACAACTTCGAAGAAGCGGCAACTCTGCTGGCTTCGCTGCCGGCTGCCAAATTCGTAGAGTCCTACGACATCGCCGTTAACCTCGGTGTTGACCCGCGTAAATCCGACCAGGTCGTACGTAGCGCTACTGTGCTGCCACACGGCACTGGCAAGACCGTTCGCGTTGCTGTCTTCACCCAGGGTCCAGCTGCCGAGGCCGCTCTGGCTGCCGGCGCTGACCGTGTAGGTATGGACGATCTGGCTGCCGAAATGAAAGCCGGCGACCTGAACTATGACGTCGTCATCGCATCGCCTGATGCCATGCGCGTTGTAGGTCAGCTGGGTCAGGTTCTGGGTCCTCGCGGCCTGATGCCTAACCCGAAAGTTGGTACCGTTAGCCCAGACGTAGCCACTGCCGTGAAAAACGCCAAGGCTGGTCAGGTTCGCTACCGTACCGACAAGAACGGTATCATCCATACCTCCGTTGGCAAGATCGGCTTTGAAGCTGGCAAGCTGAAGGAAAACGTTGAAGCCCTGATCGCTGATCTGAAGCGTATCAAGCCTGCTTCCTCGAAAGGTATCTACGTCAAGCGCGTTACCCTGAGCACCACCATGGGCCCAGGTCTGGTCATCGATCAGAGCTCGCTGGACGTGTAAGAACATGGCGGCGCGACCTGTCGCGCCGCCAGCAAAAATTGGGGTCCCTGCCTGGCGGGGGCTATCCAAGACCGTAGGTGGCGCAAGCCTTAAAATACCAGCCCACGCAGATGGTGCTCCCGATTCGTTCGCGAATCAGACACCAAAACGACATCCGGCTTCGGCCAGATGAAACGGTAAAAACCAGGAGTAAACCCGTGGCAATTAAACTCGAAGACAAGAAGGCCATCGTCGCTGAAGTCAACGAGGCTGCCAAAGTCGCTCTGTCCGCTGTCGTGGCTGATGCCCGTGGTGTGACTGTAAGCGCAATGACCGGACTCCGTAAAGAGGCTCGCGAAGCTGGCGTATACGTACGTGTCGTACGTAACACCCTGCTCAAGCGCGCTGTTGAAGGCACCGAATTTTCGATCCTCAACGACGCGTTCAAAGGCCCGACCCTGATTGCTTTCTCCAACGAACATCCGGGCGCTGCTGCTCGTCTGTTCAAAGAGTTCGCCAAGGGTCACGACAAGTTCGAGATCAAGGCAGCTGCGTTTGACGGCAATTTCATTGCCGCCAACCAGATCGATGTACTGGCTACCTTGCCGACCCGTGACGAAGCTATCGCACGTCTGATGAGCGTGATTCAAGGCGCCACCAGCAAGCTGGCTCGTACTCTGGCGGCCGTTCGCGACCAGAAAGAAGCTGCTGCTGCCTAAGGCAGCGTAAAATCTTTCAAAATCATATGTTTAATTTGATGGCTGCGTAGGCTGTCACCCCAATACAGGATTTAAGTCATGTCCCTGACTAACGAACAAATCATCGAAGCAATCGGCCAGAAAACCGTTCTGGAAGTTGTTGAGCTGATCAAAGCTATGGAAGAAACCTTCGGCGTGACCGCTGCTGTTGCCGCTGCTGGCCCAGCTGCTGCTGCTGCCGTTGTTGAAGAGCAGACCGAGTTCAACGTTGTTCTGCTGGAAGCTGGCGAGAAGAAAGTGAACGTGATTAAAGCCGTTCGCGAACTGACCGGTCTGGGCCTGAAAGAAGCCAAAGAGAAAGTCGACGGCGCTCCTCAGGTCGTAGCTGAAGGCGTTTCGAAAGAAGCCGCTGAAGACGCCAAGAAGAAGCTGGAAGAAGCAGGCGCTAAAGTCGAGCTGAAGTAATCTCGACCTTGCGATGCCAGCCTGAGCGTTGAGCAAAGGGCTGATGGCTGGTGGCTTATGCCACCGGCCTTTTTCCGTTATTGGTGGCCGGTCAGGCCGGCCCCGATAACAAGCTGCAAGACACCCATGTGGGTGGCGCAAACCAAGGGGTTTGCACGATTTTCTGGCTGCTCCCGTCGGGAGAAGCCAAACAAGCAGGTGACCAAGCTGGGGAACGCTGATGGCTTACTCATACACTGAGAAAAAACGTATCCGCAAGGACTTTAGCAAGTTGCCGGACGTTATGGATGTGCCTTACCTCCTGGCCATCCAGCTGGATTCGTATCGCGAATTCCTGCAAGCGGGAGCATCCAAGGATCACTTCCGCGACGTCGGCCTGCACGCGGCCTTCAAATCGGTATTCCCGATCATCAGCTACTCCGGCAATGCTGCCTTGGAGTACGTAGGCTATCGCCTGGGCGAACCCGCCTTCGATGTGAAGGAATGTGTCCTGCGTGGCGTGACCTTCGCGGTTCCACTGCGGGTCAAGGTGCGCCTGATCATCTTCGACAAGGAATCGTCGAACAAAGCGATCAAGGACATCAAAGAGCAAGAAGTCTACATGGGTGAAATCCCCCTGATGACTGAGAACGGTACCTTCGTAATCAACGGTACCGAGCGTGTGATCGTTTCCCAGCTGCACCGTTCGCCTGGTGTGTTCTTCGACCACGACCGTGGCAAGACTCACAGCTCCGGCAAGCTGCTGTACTCCGCTCGCATCATCCCTTACCGCGGTTCGTGGCTGGACTTCGAGTTCGACCCTAAAGACTGCGTGTTCGTGCGTATCGACCGTCGCCGCAAACTGCCGGCCTCGGTGCTGCTGCGTGCCCTGGGTTACAGCACTGAAGAAGTGCTGAACACCTTCTACACCACCAACATCTTCCACATTTCCGGCGAGAGCCTCAGCCTGGAACTGGTGGCGCAGCGTCTGCGTGGTGAAGTTGCAGTCATGGACATCCATGACGAAACCGGCAAGGTCATCGTTGAGCAAGGCCGCCGTATCACCGCGCGCCACATCAACCAGATCGAGAAAGCTGGCGTCAAGCAGCTGGACGTTCCGATGGAGTACGTCCTGGGCCGCACTACCGCCAAGGCGATCGTGCACCCGGCGACTGGCGAGATCCTGGCCGAGTGCAACACCGAGCTGACCACCGATCTGCTGATCAAGATCGCCAAGGCTCAGGTCGTCCGTATCGAGACCCTGTACACCAACGACATCGATTGCGGTCCGTTCATCTCCGACACGCTGAAGATCGACACCACCAGCAACCAGCTGGAAGCCCTGGTCGAAATCTACCGCATGATGCGTCCTGGCGAGCCGCCAACCAAGGATGCTGCCGAGACCCTGTTCAACAACCTGTTCTTCAGCGCCGAGCGTTACGACCTGTCTGCCGTCGGCCGCATGAAGTTCAACCGTCGTATCGGTCGTACCGAGATCGAAGGTTCGGGCGTGCTGAGCAAGGAAGATATCGTCGAGGTTCTGAAGACCCTGGTCGATATCCGTAACGGCAAAGGCATCGTCGACGACATCGACCACCTCGGTAACCGTCGCGTACGCTGCGTCGGCGAGATGGCCGAGAACCAGTTCCGTGTTGGCCTGGTGCGTGTTGAGCGCGCGGTCAAGGAACGTCTGTCGATGGCAGAAAGCGAAGGCCTGATGCCGCAAGACCTGATCAACGCCAAGCCGGTTGCGGCGGCGGTGAAAGAGTTCTTCGGTTCGAGCCAGCTGTCCCAGTTCATGGACCAGAACAACCCGCTCTCCGAGATCACCCACAAGCGCCGCGTCTCCGCACTCGGCCCGGGCGGTCTGACCCGTGAGCGTGCAGGCTTCGAAGTCCGCGACGTACACCCGACCCACTATGGCCGCGTGTGCCCGATCGAGACCCCTGAAGGTCCGAACATCGGTCTGATCAACTCCCTGGCAGCCTATGCCCGCACCAACCAGTACGGCTTCCTGGAAAGCCCGTACCGCGTGGTGAAGGAAGGCGTGGTCAGCGATGACATCGTGTTCCTGTCGGCCATTGAAGAAGCTGATCACGTCATCGCCCAGGCTTCGGCCGCGATGAACGAGAAGAAGCAGCTGATCGATGAGCTGGTAGCTGTTCGTCACCTGAACGAGTTCACCGTCAAGGCGCCGGAAGACGTCACCCTGATGGACGTTTCGCCGAAGCAGGTTGTTTCTGTCGCAGCTTCGCTGATTCCGTTCCTTGAGCACGACGACGCCAACCGTGCGTTGATGGGTTCGAACATGCAGCGTCAGGCTGTACCAACCCTGCGTGCCGACAAGCCGCTGGTAGGTACCGGCATGGAGCGCAACGTTGCCCGTGACTCCGGTGTCTGCGTGGTTGCTCGCCGCGGTGGTGTGATCGACTCGGTCGACGCCAGCCGTGTGGTTGTTCGCGTTGCCGACGACGAAGTGGAAACCGGTGAAGCAGGTGTAGATATCTACAACCTGACCAAGTACACCCGTTCGAACCAGAACACCTGCATCAACCAGCGTCCGCTGGTGAGCAAAGGTGACAAGGTTCAGCGTGGCGACATCATGGCCGACGGCCCGTCCACCGACATGGGTGAACTGGCACTGGGCCAGAACATGCGCATCGCGTTCATGGCGTGGAACGGCTTCAACTTCGAAGACTCCATCTGCCTGTCCGAGCGTGTGGTTCAGGAAGACCGCTTCACCACCATCCACATCCAGGAACTGACCTGTGTGGCGCGTGACACCAAGCTTGGCCCAGAGGAAATCACTGCGGACATCCCGAACGTGGGTGAAGCCGCACTGAACAAGCTGGACGAAGCCGGTATCGTCTACGTGGGTGCCGAAGTAGGCGCGGGCGACATCCTGGTCGGCAAGGTCACGCCAAAAGGCGAAACCCAGCTGACGCCGGAAGAGAAGCTGCTGCGTGCGATCTTCGGTGAAAAAGCCAGCGACGTTAAGGACACCTCCCTGCGCGTGCCAACCGGCACCAAAGGTACTGTCATCGACGTACAGGTCTTCACCCGTGATGGCGTTGAACGCGACAGCCGCGCCCTGGCCATCGAGAAGATGCAGCTCGACGAGATCCGCAAGGACCTCAACGAAGAGTTCCGCATCGTCGAAGGCGCAACCTTCGAGCGTCTGCGCTCTGCCCTGAACGGCCAGGTGGTCGACGGTGGCGCAGGCCTGAAGAAGGGCACTGTGGTCACTGACGAAGTGCTGGACGGTCTGGAGCACGGCCAGTGGTTCAAACTGCGCATGGCCGAAGATGCACTGAACGAGCAGCTGGAAAAGGCTCAACAGTACATCGTCGATCGTCGCCGTCTGCTGGACGACAAGTTCGAAGACAAGAAGCGCAAGCTGCAGCAGGGCGATGACCTGGCACCGGGCGTACTGAAGATCGTCAAGGTCTACCTGGCAATCCGCCGTCGCATCCAGCCGGGTGACAAGATGGCCGGTCGTCACGGTAACAAGGGTGTCGTATCGGTAATCATGCCGGTTGAAGACATGCCACACGATGCCAACGGTACTCCGGTCGACGTCGTGCTGAACCCGCTGGGCGTACCTTCGCGTATGAACGTCGGTCAGATCCTCGAAACTCACCTGGGCCTCGCGGCCAAAGGTCTGGGCGAGAAGATCGACCGCATGATCGAAGAGCAGCGCAAAGCCGCTGAGCTGCGTGTGTTCCTGACCGAGGTCTACAACGAGATCGGCGGTCGTCAGGAAAACCTCGACGAGTTCACCGACGAAGAGATCCTGGCCCTGGCGCACAACCTGAAGAAGGGCGTGCCGATGGCTACCCCGGTCTTCGATGGTGCCAAGGAGCGCGAGATCAAGGCCATGCTGAAGCTGGCTGACCTGCCTGAGAGCGGCCAGATGGTGCTGTTCGATGGCCGTACCGGCAACAAGTTCGAGCGTCCTGTGACCGTTGGTTACATGTACATGCTCAAGCTGAACCACTTGGTGGACGACAAGATGCACGCGCGTTCCACTGGTTCCTACAGCCTGGTTACCCAGCAGCCGCTGGGTGGTAAGGCGCAGTTCGGTGGTCAGCGTTTCGGGGAGATGGAAGTGTGGGCGCTGGAAGCATACGGCGCGGCATACACCCTGCAAGAAATGCTCACAGTGAAGTCGGACGACGTGAACGGCCGTACCAAGATGTACAAGAACATCGTGGATGGCGATCACCGTATGGAGCCGGGCATGCCCGAGTCCTTCAACGTGTTGATCAAAGAGATCCGTTCGCTCGGTATCGACATCGATCTGGAAACCGAATAACACGTGACGCGAAGGGGAGTGGGGCGGTAATGCCCACTCCCTGCTCCGCCAGGAGGAAAGGCCTTGAAAGACCTACTGAATTTGCTGAAAAACCAGGGTCAAGTCGAAGAGTTCGACGCCATCCGCATCGGTCTGGCGTCACCTGAAATGATCCGTTCGTGGTCGTTCGGTGAAGTCAAGAAGCCGGAAACCATCAACTACCGTACGTTCAAACCAGAGCGTGACGGCCTGTTCTGCGCCAAGATCTTTGGCCCAGTCAAGGACTACGAGTGCCTGTGCGGCAAGTACAAGCGCCTCAAGCACCGCGGCGTGATCTGCGAGAAGTGCGGCGTTGAAGTTGCCCTGGCCAAGGTTCGTCGTGAGCGCATGGCGCACATCGAACTGGCCTCGCCGGTTGCTCACATCTGGTTCCTGAAGTCGCTGCCGTCCCGTATCGGCCTGCTGATGGACATGACCCTGCGTGACATCGAGCGCGTGCTCTACTTCGAGAGCTACGTCGTTATCGATCCGGGCATGACCACCCTGGAAAAGGGCCAGCTGCTGAACGACGAGCAGTACTTCGAAGCGCTGGAAGAGTTCGGTGACGACTTTGATGCCCGCATGGGTGCCGAAGCTGTCCGCGAGCTGCTGCACGCTATCGACCTGGAGCACGAGATTGGTCGCCTGCGCGAAGAAATTCCGCAGACCAACTCGGAAACCAAGATCAAGAAGCTGTCCAAGCGCCTGAAGCTGATGGAAGCTTTCCAGGGCTCGGGCAACCTGCCTGAGTGGATGGTCCTGACCGTCCTGCCAGTGCTGCCGCCGGACCTGCGTCCGCTGGTACCGCTGGATGGTGGCCGCTTCGCGACCTCCGACCTGAACGACCTGTATCGTCGGGTGATCAACCGTAACAACCGTCTGAAGCGCCTGCTCGATCTGTCGGCGCCGGACATCATCGTGCGCAACGAAAAGCGCATGCTGCAGGAAGCGGTCGACGCCCTGCTGGACAACGGCCGTCGCGGTCGCGCCATCACTGGCTCGAACAAGCGTCCGCTGAAGTCCCTGGCTGACATGATCAAAGGTAAGCAAGGTCGCTTCCGTCAGAACTTGCTCGGTAAGCGCGTGGATTACTCCGGCCGTTCGGTAATTACCGTAGGCCCGACCCTGCGTCTGCACCAGTGCGGTCTGCCGAAGAAGATGGCCCTCGAGCTGTTCAAGCCGTTCATTTTCGGCAAGCTGGAAATGCGTGGTCTGGCGACCACCATCAAGGCTGCCAAGAAGATGGTCGAGCGCGAGCTGCCAGAGGTGTGGGACGTGCTCGCCGAGGTGATCCGCGAACACCCCGTGCTGCTCAACCGTGCACCGACCCTGCACCGTCTGGGTATCCAGGCCTTTGAACCGGTTCTGATCGAAGGTAAGGCCATTCAGCTGCACCCGCTGGTCTGCGCCGCGTACAACGCCGACTTCGACGGTGACCAGATGGCCGTTCACGTGCCGCTGACGCTGGAAGCCCAGCTTGAAGCGCGCGCGCTGATGATGTCGACCAACAACATCCTGTCGCCAGCCAACGGTGAGCCAATCATCGTTCCTTCGCAGGACGTGGTACTGGGTCTGTACTACATGACCCGTGAAGCCATCAACGCCAAGGGCGAAGGTCGCGTGTTCGCCGACCTGCAGGAAGTCGACCGCGTATTCCGCGCCGGCGAAGCTGCCCTGCACGCGAAAATCAAGGTTCGTATCAACGAAACCGTGAATGACCGTGATGGTTCCTCGACCAAGAACACCCGCATCGTCGACACCACCGTCGGCCGTGCGCTGCTGTTCCAGGTTGTACCGGCAGGCCTGCCATACGATGTCGTCAACCAGCCGATGAAGAAAAAGGCGATCTCCAAGCTGATCAACCAGTGCTACCGCGTGGTTGGTCTGAAAGAGACCGTTATCTTCGCCGACCAGCTGATGTACACCGGCTTTGCCTACTCGACCATTTCCGGCGTTTCCATCGGTGTGAATGACTTCGTCATCCCTGATGAAAAAGCCCGCATCATCAACAGCGCCACCGATGAAGTGAAGGAAATCGAGAGCCAGTACGCCTCCGGCCTGGTAACCCAGGGCGAGAAGTACAACAAGGTCATCGACTTGTGGTCGAAGGCGAACGACGAAGTGTCCAAGGCGATGATGGCCAACCTCTCGAAAGAGAAGGTCATCGACCGCGAAGGCAAAGAAGTCGAGCAAGAGTCCTTCAACTCGATGTACATGATGGCTGACTCCGGTGCCCGTGGTTCCGCAGCACAGATCCGTCAGTTGGCCGGTATGCGTGGCCTGATGGCCAAGCCGGACGGCTCCATCATCGAGACGCCGATCACCGCGAACTTCCGTGAAGGCTTGAGCGTACTTCAGTACTTCATCTCGACTCACGGTGCTCGTAAAGGTCTGGCGGATACCGCACTGAAGACCGCCAACTCCGGTTACCTGACTCGTCGTCTGGTAGACGTTGCCCAGGATCTGGTGGTTACCGAGATCGACTGCGGCACCGACCATGGCCTGTTGATGACCCCGCACATCGAAGGCGGCGACGTTGTAGAGCCGCTGGGTGAGCGTGTACTGGGTCGTGTCATCGCCCGTGACGTGTTCAAGCCAGGCACCGAGGACGTTATCGTTCCGGCCGGTACCCTGGTTGATGAGCAGTGGGTCGAATTCATCGAGCTGAACAGCATCGACGAAGTGATCGTGCGTTCGCCGATCAACTGCGAAACCCGCTTCGGTATCTGCGCCAAGTGCTACGGTCGTGACCTGGCTCGCGGTCACCAGGTGAACATCGGTGAAGCTGTCGGCGTTATCGCTGCCCAGTCGATCGGTGAGCCGGGTACCCAGCTGACCATGCGTACGTTCCACATCGGTGGTGCTGCAAGCCGTACCTCGGCTGCCGACAGCGTCCAGGTGAAGAACGGCGGTATGGTTCGTCTGCACAACCTGAAGCAGGTAGTACGTGCCGATGGCAACCTGGTTGCCGTATCGCGTTCGGGCGAGTTGGCCATCGCCGACGAATTCGGTCGTGAGCGTGAGCGTTACAAGCTGCCTTACGGTGCGGTAATTTCGGTCAAGGAAGGTGAAAAGGTCGAAGCTGGCGCCATCGTCGCCAAGTGGGACCCGCACACCCACCCGATCGTTACCGAGCTGAAAGGTACCGTGACCTTCGTGGGCATGGAAGAAAACATCACCATCAAGCGTCAGACTGACGAATTGACTGGTTTGACCAACATTGAAGTACTGGACGTCAAGGATCGCCCTGCCGCAGGCAAGGAAATCCGTCCGGCTATCAAGATGGTCGATGCCAATGGCAAGGACCTGTACCTGCCAGGTACCGATGTACCTGCTCAGTACTTCCTGCCAGCCAACGCCTTGGTAGGTGTGGCTGACGGTGCACAGATCGGTGTTGGTGACGTAATTGCGCGTATCCCGCAAGAAACGTCGAAAACCCGTGACATCACCGGTGGTCTGCCACGTGTTGCCGACTTGTTCGAAGCACGCCGTCCGAAAGAAGCCTCGATTCTGGCTGAAGTCAGCGGCACCATCGCGTTCGGTAAAGAGACCAAGGGCAAGCGCCGTCTGGTCATCACTCCGACCGACGGTAGCGATCCGTACGAAGAGCTGATTCCTAAGTGGCGCCACCTGAACGTCTTCGAAGGCGAACAGGTAAACCGCGGCGAAGTCATCTCCGACGGCCCGAGCGATCCGCACGACATCCTGCGTTTGCTGGGTGTGAGCGCGCTGGCGAAGTACATCGTCAACGAGATCCAGGACGTTTACCGTCTGCAAGGCGTGAAGATCAACGACAAGCACATCGAGACCATCCTGCGTCAGATGCTGCGCAAGGTCGAGATCTCGGAGTCGGGTGATTCCAGCTTCATCAAGGGCGACCAGATGGAACTGACCCACGTACTGGTGGAGAACGAGCGTCTCGCCGGCGATGACAAGTTCATCTCCAAGTTCACCCGTGTGCTGCTGGGTATCACCAAGGCGTCGCTGTCGACCGAATCGTTCATCTCCGCGGCTTCCTTCCAGGAAACCACCCGCGTACTGACCGAAGCGGCTGTAACCGGCAAGCGCGACTACCTGCGCGGCCTGAAAGAGAACGTGGTCGTGGGTCGTCTGATCCCGGCCGGTACCGGTCTGGCTTACCACAGCGAGCGCAAGCGTCGCCGTGAAGCCGACAAACCGCTGCGTGTGAGCGCCAGTGAGGTCGAAGCTGCACTGACCGAAGCGCTGAATTCCAGCGGTAACTAAGTACAGGGCAGGGCCCCGGCAACCCTCGAGCGGTCATCGACGACACACAATGTTGCCGATGATCGGGCGAGGAGGGCCGGGGCCTTGTCTTGACTGGGTGCAAGATCCTCCGTAGACTTTTGTACCCTTAAATTTGGTGAGGCTCCGTCTCGTCAATTTTTGGCTTTCTTGCAAGACAATAGAGTCGCAAGACAATCAGTGGAGCTAGTAGATGGCAACTATCAACCAGCTGGTACGTCAGCCGCGTAAGCGTTCGGTCGAGAAGTCCGACGTTCCTGCGCTGCAGAACTGCCCGCAACGTCGTGGCGTGTGCACCCGTGTGTACACCACCACGCCGAAAAAACCTAACTCGGCACTGCGTAAAGTATGCCGTGTGCGTCTGACCAACGGTTTCGAGGTTTCCTCGTACATCGGCGGTGAAGGCCACAACCTGCAAGAGCACAGCGTCGTCCTGATCCGTGGCGGCCGTGTAAAAGACTTGCCAGGTGTTCGTTACCACACCGTTCGCGGCTCTCTGGATACTTCGGGCGTCAAAGGCCGTAACCAGGGTCGTTCGAAGTACGGTACCAAGCGTCCGAAGTAATCGGCCGTTTGCACACATCCATTTTTTTGAGTCGATAAGAGTAAGGTCGGGCGGGGGTCGTAGACCCAGGTCCCGGGCTAACCTGAAGACCGTTTGAGGGCTTATCATGCCAAGACGTCGTGTAGCAGCAAAACGTGAGATTCTGGACGATCCTAAATACGGATCCCAAATCCTCGCCAAGTTCATGAACCACGTGATGGAAAGCGGCAAGAAGGCCGTGGCCGAGCGCATCGTTTACGGTGCCCTGGACAAGGTCAAAGAGCGCAAGAACAGCGACCCCCTGGAAATCTTCGAGAAAGCTCTCGACGCCATCGCTCCGCTGGTCGAAGTAAAGTCCCGTCGTGTCGGCGGTGCCACTTACCAGGTTCCGGTTGAAGTTCGTCCATCCCGTCGTAACGCTCTGGCAATGCGCTGGCTCGTAGACTACGCCCGCAAGCGCGGCGAGAAGTCGATGGCTCTGCGCCTGGCCGGCGAACTGCTGGATGCTGCTGAAGGCAAGGGTGCTGCAGTCAAGAAGCGTGAAGACGTTCACCGTATGGCTGAAGCCAACAAAGCGTTCTCGCACTACCGCTTCTAATTCAAGCATCAATCATTTTGCGAGGGCTTTATGGCTCGTACTACAGCTATTAACCGCTACCGTAACATTGGTATCTGTGCCCACGTTGACGCGGGCAAGACCACCACTACCGAGCGGATCCTGTTCTACACAGGTCTGAGCCACAAGATGGGCGAGGTGCATGACGGCGCCGCGACCACCGACTGGATGGTGCAGGAACAGGAGCGGGGTATCACCATTACCTCCGCTGCCGTTACTACCTTCTGGAAAGGTTCCGTTGGTCAGTACGACAACTACCGCGTAAACGTCATCGATACCCCCGGCCACGTTGACTTCACCATTGAAGTAGAGCGTTCGCTGCGTGTACTCGACGGCGCGGTCGTTGTGTTCTGCGGTACCTCCGGCGTTGAGCCGCAGTCCGAAACCGTATGGCGTCAGGCCAACAAGTACGGCGTTCCACGTGTTGTTTACGTGAACAAGATGGACCGTGCCGGTGCCGACTTCCTGCGCGTTGTTGGTCAGATCAAGAACCGTCTGGGTCACACCCCGGTTCCTGTTCAGCTGGCCATCGGTTCGGAAGATAACTTCCAGGGTCAGGTCGACCTGATCAAGATGAAGGCTATCTACTGGAACGACGACGACAAAGGCACCACCTACCGTGAGGAAGAAATTCCTGCGGACATGCTCGAGCTGGCCGAAAAATGGCGCGCGAACATGGTCGAAGCGGCTGCCGAGTCCAGCGAAGAGCTGATGAACAAGTACCTGGAAGGCGAAGAGCTGACCGTCGAAGAGATCAAAGCCGGTCTGCGCGCGCGCACCCTGGCCAGCGAGATCGTTCCGGCTGTCTGCGGTTCGTCCTTCAAGAACAAGGGCGTTCCCCTGGTTCTCGACGCCGTCATCGACTTCCTGCCTGCTCCTACCGAGATTCCTGCGATCAAGGGTATCCACCCTGACCTGATCGAGAAGCCGAAGGATGAGCTGGTCGAGGCCGACTACGACGAGCGTCATGCCGACGACAACGAGCCGTTCTCGGCTCTGGCGTTCAAGATTGCCACCGACCCGTTCGTTGGTACTCTGACCTTCGTCCGTGTTTACTCGGGTATGCTGCAGTCCGGCGACTCGGTGATCAACTCGGTCAAAGGCAAGAAAGAGCGCGTTGGTCGTATGGTGCAGATGCACGCCAACCAGCGTGAAGAAATCAAAGAAGTACTGGCAGGCGACATCGCTGCTCTGATCGGCATGAAGGACGTCACCACCGGTGACACCCTGTGCAACGCCGACAAGCCGATCATCCTCGAGCGTATGGACTTCCCGGAGCCTGTGATCTCGGTAGCTGTAGAGCCGAAGACCAAGCAAGACCAGGAAAAGATGGGTATCGCACTGGGCAAGCTGGCTCAGGAAGACCCTTCGTTCCGCGTCAAGACCGACGAAGAAACCGGCCAGACCATCATCTCCGGTATGGGTGAGCTGCACCTGGACATCCTCGTTGACCGCATGAAGCGCGAGTTCAACGTCGAGGCCAACATCGGCAAGCCGCAGGTTTCGTACCGCGAGAAGATCACCAAGTCCAACGTCGAAATCGAAGGCAAGTTCGTTCGTCAGTCGGGTGGTCGTGGTCAGTTCGGTCACTGCTGGATCCGTTTCTCGGAGCCAGATCAGGACGACAAAGGCAACATCACCGAAGGTCTGGTGTTCTCCAACGAAGTCGTTGGTGGTGTGATTCCTAAGGAATTCATCGCCCCGATCCAGAAGGGTATCGAAGAGCAGATGAAGAACGGCGTTGTTGCCGGCTATCCTCTGATCGGCCTGAAGGCCACGGTATTCGACGGTTCGTACCACGATGTCGACTCCAACGAAATGGCGTTCAAAATCGCTGCTTCGATGGCAACCAAGCAGCTGGCCCAGAAGGGCGGCGGCGTGGTTCTCGAGCCGATCATGAAGGTCGAAGTTGTAACCCCGGAAGACTACCTGGGTGACGTGATGGGTGACCTGAACCGTCGTCGTGGTCTGGTTCAGGGTATGGATGATTCGGTCTCTGGCCGCGTCGTTCGTGCTGAAGTACCGCTCGGAGAGATGTTCGGTTATGCGACCGACGTTCGTTCCATGTCTCAGGGTCGCGCGAGCTACTCCATGGAATTCTCCAAATACGCCGAAGCTCCGTCGAACATCGTCGAAGCACTCGTTAAAAAACAAGGCTAATCCCCTTTAGGCAAGAGGTTCACTGTCGTGGCTAAAGAAAAATTTGATCGTTCCCTTCCCCACGTTAACGTCGGCACTATCGGCCACGTTGACCACGGTAAGACCACTCTGACCGCAGCTCTGACTCGCGTTTGCTCCGAAGTTTTCGGTTCCGCAATCGTCGACTTCGACAAGATCGACTCGGCTCCGGAAGAGAAAGCGCGCGGTATTACCATCAACACCGCTCACGTCGAATACAACTCGACCATTCGTCACTACGCTCACGTCGACTGCCCAGGTCACGCTGACTACGTGAAGAACATGATCACCGGTGCTGCCCAGATGGACGGCGCGATCCTGGTTTGCTCGGCCGCCGATGGTCCGATGCCACAAACCCGTGAGCACATCCTGCTGTCCCGTCAGGTTGGCGTTCCGTACATCGTGGTCTTCCTGAACAAGGCTGACCTGGTAGACGACGCTGAGCTGCTGGAACTGGTCGAGATGGAAGTTCGCGACCTGCTGTCCACCTACGACTTCCCAGGCGACGACACCCCGATCATCATCGGTTCGGCTCGTATGGCCCTGGAAGGCAAAGACGACAACGAAATGGGCACCACTGCCGTTCGTAAACTGGTCGAAACTCTGGACAGCTACATCCCAGAGCCAGTTCGTGCCATCGACCAGCCGTTCCTGATGCCGATCGAAGACGTATTCTCGATCTCGGGTCGTGGTACCGTTGTTACCGGTCGTATCGAGCGTGGTATCGTCCGCGTTCAGGATCCGCTGGAAATCGTTGGTCTGCGTGACACCACCACCACCACCTGCACCGGTGTTGAGATGTTCCGCAAGCTGCTGGACGAAGGTCGTGCTGGCGAGAACTGCGGCGTTCTGCTGCGTGGTACCAAGCGTGACGACGTTGAGCGTGGCCAGGTTCTGGTCAAGCCAGGTTCGGTGAAGCCGCACACCAAGTTCGTTGCCGAAGTCTACGTTCTGTCGAAGGAAGAAGGCGGTCGTCACACTCCGTTCTTCAAAGGCTACCGTCCTCAGTTCTACTTCCGTACCACTGACGTGACCGGTAACTGCGAACTGCCGGAAGGCGTTGAAATGGTAATGCCAGGCGACAACATCCAAATGGTTGTCACCCTGATCAAGACCATCGCAATGGAAGACGGTCTGCGTTTCGCCATTCGTGAAGGCGGTCGTACCGTCGGCGCCGGCGTCGTGGCCAAAATCGTCGAGTAATCACTCGATCGGTTGAAAAAAACCCCCGCTCAGCGGGGGTTTTTTTTATTCGGTTGACACTAAATTGAGGCGTCTATAGAATCACGCCTCCTTTTAGCGGGCGTAGTGCGTCCGTTGGGAACAGCCTGGAGTCTGAAATCCAATGCAAAATCAGCAAATCCGAATCAGGTTGAAGGCTTTCGACCATCGCCTGATCGACCAATCCACCCAGGAAATCGTGGAAACCGCGAAACGTACTGGTGCACAAGTGCGTGGTCCAATTCCACTGCCTACCCGCAAAGAGCGTTTCACCGTTCTGGTTTCCCCGCACGTCAACAAAGACGCGCGTGACCAGTACGAGATCCGCACTCATAAGCGTGTTCTGGACATCGTCCAGCCAACGGATAAAACCGTTGACGCGCTGATGAAGCTTGATCTGGCGGCAGGTGTGGAAGTGCAGATCAGCCTCGGCTAAGACTTCGGTCTTGTCCGTGTAACGCTCTGAAATGGGCGGCCATAGCGGGTGAAAGCCCCGTACACTCATGAGGTTACAACATGACTATTGGTGTAGTCGGTCGCAAGTGCGGTATGACCCGCATTTTCACCGAAGAAGGTGTCTCCATTCCGGTCACGGTCATCGAGATCGAGCCGAATCGCGTCACCCAGTTCAAAACTGAAGAAACCGATGGCTACCGTGCAGTGCAAGTCACTGTCGGCGAGCGTCGTGCTTCTCGCGTGACTGCCGCTCAGGCAGGTCACTTCGCCAAGGCTAACGTTGCCGCTGGTCGCGGTGTCTGGGAGTTCCGTCTTGAAGAAGGCGAGTTCCAGGCTGGCGACTCGATCAAAGCTGAACTCTTCACTGAAGGCCAGCTGGTAGACGTTACTGGTCAGTCGAAAGGTAAAGGCTTCGCCGGTACCATCAAGCGCTGGAACTTCCGTGGTCAGGACAACACCCACGGTAACTCCGTGTCGCACCGTGTTCCTGGTTCCATCGGCCAGTGCCAGACTCCTGGTCGTGTGTTCAAGGGCAAGAAAATGTCCGGTCACATGGGCGCCGAGCGCGTGACTGTTCAGTCCCTGGAAGTAGTTCGCGTAGACGCTGAGCGCAACCTGCTGCTCGTCAAGGGTGCCGTTCCAGGCGCTACTGGCGGCGACGTGGTTGTACGTCCAGCTGTCAAGGCTCGCGGTTAAGGGGAAACTGACATGCAACTTAATGTAAATGACGCTCAGGCGATCGAAGTTTCCGAACTGACTTTCGGTGGCGAATTCAACGAGACGCTGGTTCACCAAGCAGTCGTGGCCTACATGGCCGGCGGCCGTCAAGGTACCAAGCAGCAGAAGACCCGTTCCGACGTGGCTGGTGGCGGTAAGCGCCCATGGCGTCAGAAGGGTACTGGCCGTGCTCGTGCTGGTACCACTCGTGGTCCGATCTGGCGTGGCGGTGGTGTAACCTTCGCAGCTCGCCCTCAAGATCACTCGCAAAAGCTCAACAAGAAGATGTACCGCGCAGCCCTGCGCTCCATCCTCGCTGAGCTGGTGCGTAGCGACCGTCTGGTCGTGGTTCAGGACTTCGCTGTCGAAGCGCCGAAAACCAAAGATCTGCTGAACAAGCTGAACGGCATGGGTCTGAGCGACGTACTGATCGTTTCCGACGCTGTTGATCAGAACCTGTACCTGGCTGCTCGTAACCTGCCGCACGTCGACGTACGTGACGTACAAGGTTCCGACCCGGTCAGTCTGATCGCATACGAGAAAGTGTTGATCACTGTCTCGGCCGTGAAGAAATTCGAGGAGCTGCTGGGATGAACCAGGAACGCGTATTCAAAGTCCTCCTTGGCCCGCACGTTTCCGAGAAGGCTACCGTTCTGGCTGAGAAGAAAGGCCAGTTCGTATTCAAGGTTGCTACCGACGCAACCAAGCTGGAAATCAAGAAAGCTGTCGAAGGCCTGTTCAACGTAAAAGTTGAAAACGTGTCGACCGTTAACGTTCTGGGTAAAACCAAGCGTACCGCACGTGGTCTGGGCAAGCGTAATGACTGGAAGAAGGCGATCGTCTCCCTTCAGCCAGGCCAAGATCTCGATTTCAGCAGCAGTGCTGAGTAAGGAAGGGGTGCATCATGGCAATCGTTAAATGCAAACCGACTTCCCCTGGCCGCCGTTTCGTGGTCAAGGTGGTCAACAAGGAGCTGCACAAAGGCGCTCCTCACGCACCGCTGCTCGAGAAAAAATCGAAGTCTGGTGGTCGTAACAACAATGGCCGCATTACCACTCGTCACGTTGGTGGTGGTCATAAGCAGCATTACCGTCTGGTTGACTTCCGTCGCAACGACAAAGATGGCATCCCAGCCACTGTCGAGCGTATCGAATACGACCCGAACCGTACTGCTCACATCGCCCTGCTGTGCTACGCAGACGGCGAGCGTCGCTACATCATCGCCCCTAAAGGCGTGAGCGCTGGCGACCAGCTGATCGCAGGTACCCTGGCCCCAATCAAGGCCGGTAACTCCCTGCAGCTGCGCAACATTCCAGTGGGTAGCACCATTCACGGCATCGAACTGAAGCCGGGTAAAGGTGCACAGATCGCTCGTTCCGCTGGTGCTTCGGCTCAGCTGATCGCTCGCGAAGGTGTCTACGTGACCCTGCGTCTGCGCTCTGGTGAAATGCGTAAAGTACTGGCTGAGTGCCGTGCGACCCTGGGCGAAGTCTCGAACTCCGAGCACAGCCTGCGTTCGCTGGGTAAAGCAGGTGCCAAACGCTGGCGCGGCGTTCGCCCAACCGTTCGTGGCGTTGCCATGAACCCGGTTGACCACCCACATGGTGGTGGTGAAGGTCGTACCTCCGGTGGTCGTCATCCGGTATCGCCATGGGGCTTCCCAACCAAGGGTGCTAAAACCCGTGGTAATAAGCGTACCGACAAAATGATCGTCCGTCGTCGCAAGTAACTAGAGGGATACGACAGTGCCACGTTCTCTGAAAAAAGGTCCTTTTATCGATCTTCACCTGTTGAAGAAGGTCGAAGTGGCGGTGGAGAAGAACGATCGCAAACCAGTTAAAACCTGGTCGCGTCGTTCGATGATCCTGCCACAAATGGTCGGTCTGACCATCGCGGTTCACAACGGTCGCCAGCATGTTCCAGTTCTCGTGAACGAAGACATGGTCGGCCATAAACTGGGCGAGTTTGCCGGTACCCGCACTTATCGTGGGCACGTGGCTGACAAGAAAGCCAAGCGTTAAGGGGTTAGGAAATGGAAGTAGCCGCTAAGTTGTCGGGCGCTCGAATCTCCGCCCAGAAAGCCCGCTTGGTCGCCGACCAGATCCGCGGGAAGAAGGTGGGCGAAGCGCTCAACCTGTTGGCCTTCAGCAGCAAAAAAGCCGCTGAAATCATGAAGAAAGTCCTCGAGTCGGCCGTTGCCAACGCCGAACACAACGAAGGCGCAGACGTTGATGACCTGAAGGTCTCCACCGTCTTCGTCAACGAAGGGCGTTCGCTGAAGCGCATCATGCCGCGTGCCAAAGGCCGCGCAGATCGCATCGTCAAGCGGTCTTGCCATATCACTGTCAAGGTTGCGGACAAGTAACGGAGTCGATCAGATGGGTCAGAAAGTACATCCCACTGGCATTCGCCTGGGAATCGTCAAGGAGCACACGTCCGTCTGGTATGCAGACGGCGCTACTTACGCAGATTACCTGTTGAAGGATCTGAAAACACGTGAGTACCTCCAGGACAAACTAAAAAGCGCGTCCGTAAGCCGTATCGATATTCATCGCCCGGCTCAAACCGCACGCATCACCATCCACACTGCTCGTCCCGGTATCGTTATCGGCAAGAAAGGTGAAGATGTTGAGAAACTGCGTCAGGACCTGACCAAGCAGATGGGTGTGCCTGTGCACATCAACATCGAAGAGATCCGCAAGCCGGAACTCGACGCTATGCTGGTTGCGCAGAGCGTAGCTCAGCAGCTGGAACGCCGCGTAATGTTCCGTCGCGCCATGAAGCGCGCCGTACAGAACGCCATGCGTATTGGTGCCAAGGGCATCAAGATCCAGGTGAGCGGTCGTCTCGGCGGCGCCGAGATTGCTCGTACCGAGTGGTATCGCGAAGGTCGTGTGCCTCTGCACACCCTGCGTGCCGATATCGACTACAACACCTACGAAGCTCACACCACTTATGGTGTGATCGGTGTGAAGGTTTGGATCTTCAAAGGCGAAGTTATTGGTGGTCGCCAAGAAGAACTGAAACCACAAGCACCAGCGCCTCGTAAAAAAGCTGCTAAGTAAGGGGTACGCCAAATGTTGCAACCAAAGCGTACAAAATTCCGCAAGCAGATGACTGGCCACAACCGTGGTCTGGCACTGCGCGGTAGCAAAGTCAGCTTCGGCGAATTCGCCCTGAAGGCTGTTGCTCGCGGTCGCCTCACCGCCCGCCAGATCGAGTCGGCACGTCGTGCCCTGACCCGTCACGTAAAACGTGGCGGCAAGATCTGGATCCGTGTGTTCCCGGACAAGCCGATCTCCAAGAAACCTCTCGAGGTTCGTATGGGTAAAGGTAAGGGCTCCGTGGAATACTGGGTTGCCCAGATCCAGCCAGGCAAAGTCCTGTACGAGATCGAGGGTGTTTCTGAAGAGCTGGCGCGCGAAGCTTTCGCCCTGGCTGCTGCAAAGCTGCCTCTCGCCACCTCCTTTGTTAAGCGGACGGTGATGTGATGAAAGCGAATGAACTTCGTGAAAAATCGGCACAGCAGCTGAACGAGCAACTGCTCGGCCTGCTGCGCGACCAGTTCAATCTGCGCATGCAGAAAGCAACTGGCCAGTTGGGGCAGTCGCACCTGCTCTCGCAAGTTAAGCGTGACATCGCTCGCGTGAAAACTGTGCTCAACCAGCAGGCAGGTAAGTGATCATGGCTGAAGCTGAAAAAACCGTCCGTACGCTGACTGGCCGTGTCGTCAGCGACAAAATGGACAAGACCATCACCGTACTGATCGAGCGTCGCGTAAAGCACCCGATCTACGGTAAATACGTTAAGCGTTCGACTAAGCTGCACGCGCACGACGAAACCAACCAGTGCAAGATCGGCGACAAAGTTTCGATTACCGAAACCCGTCCGCTGGCCAAGACCAAGTCCTGGGCACTGGTTGAAGTCCTCGAACGCGCTGTTGAAGTCTAAGGGCTAGGGGTCGGAGAAATTTTATGATTCAGACTCAATCCATGCTCGATGTGGCCGATAACAGCGGCGCTCGTCGCGTCATGTGCATCAAGGTGCTCGGCGGTTCGCACCGCCGTTACGCCGGCATCGGTGACATCATCAAGGTTACCGTCAAGGAAGCAATTCCGCGCGGTAAGGTCAAAAAAGGCCAAGTGATGACTGCTGTTGTCGTGCGCACCCGTCACGGTGTCCGTCGCGCTGACGGTTCCATCATTCGTTTCGACGGCAACGCTGCTGTTCTGCTGAACAACAAGCAAGAGCCGATCGGCACTCGCATCTTCGGGCCAGTGACCCGTGAACTTCGTACTGAGAAGTTCATGAAGATCGTCTCGCTCGCCCCTGAAGTGCTGTAAGGAGATCCGACATGCAAAAGATTCGTCGTGACGACGAGATCATCGTGATCGCCGGCAAAGACAAAGGTAAGCGCGGTAAGGTGCTGAAGGTTCTCGCTGATGACCGTCTGGTCATCGGTGGTGTGAACCTGGTCAAGCGTCATACCAAGCCTAACCCGATGGCGGGCGTTCAGGGCGGTATCGTCGAGAAAGAAGCGCCTCTGCACGCTTCCAACGTTGCCATCTTCAACGGCGAAACCAACAAGGCTGACCGCGTTGGTTTCAAAGTAGAAGACGGTAAGAAAATTCGTGTCTTCAAGTCGACCCAAAAAGCGGTTGATGCTTGAACACTGCTAGGTAGAAGACCATGGCACGACTGAAAGAGATTTACCGGAACGAAATCGCTCCCAAGCTTAAGGAAGAACTTAAGCTGTCGAACGTGATGGAAGTTCCGCGCGTTACCAAAATCACCCTGAACATGGGTCTGGGCGAAGCGATCGGCGACAAGAAAGTCATCGAGCACGCTGTTGCCGACCTGGAAAAGATCACCGGTCAAAAGCCGGTCGTGACTTTCGCTCGTAAATCCATCGCTGGCTTCAAAGTCCGCGAAGGATGGCCGATCGGCGTCAAGGTGACCCTGCGTAGCGACAAGATGTACGAATTCCTGGACCGCCTGCTGGCGATCTCCCTGCCTCGGGTCCGCGACTTCCGCGGCCTGAATGCCAAGTCCTTCGATGGCCGTGGCAACTACAGCATGGGCGTGAAAGAGCAGATCATCTTCCCGGAAATCGATTACGACAAGATCGATGCTCTGCGCGGTTTGGACATCACCCTGACCACCACTGCTCGTTCGGATGACGAAGGCCGCGCTCTGCTGCGTGCATTCAAATTCCCGTTCCGCAACTGATTGGAGTAGGAAAATGGCCAAGAAGAGCATGAAAAACCGCGAGCTGAAGCGTCAGCTCACGGTAGCCAAGTTCGCCAAAAAGCGTGCTGAGCTGAAAGCGACCATCGTCAACGTGAACGCCTCTCCTGAAGAGCGTTTCGCTGCCGTTGTTGCGCTGCAGAAGCAGCCACGTGATGCCAGCGCTGCGCGTCTGCGCAACCGTTGCCGCCTGACCGGTCGTCCTCACGGTGTATACCGTAAGTTCGGCCTGGGCCGTAACATGCTGCGTCAAGCTGCAATGCGTGGTGACGTACCAGGTCTGGTCAAGGCCTCCTGGTAATCGCTGCAGGTGTGATCCCGGCGTAAGGAGAGCAATCTTCCGACCGCCGGTGATCTCGCCAACAAACAAGCCCCTATATGGGGCTTGTTTCGTTTCTACCTTGTGTCTAGAATGACCGGCTCACCTGAGCCTGGGGTTTAACCCTGTCCGCTCGGGTGGTTGTGATAGCCGCAAGGCTAATAATTCTTGTATCAGGAGCATCTAGCCCATGAGTATGCAGGACCCGTTAGCGGACATGCTAACTCGCATCCGTAATGCCCAGATGGCTGAAAAGTCCGTCGTAAGCATGCCTTCCTCTACCCTGAAGGTCGCGGTTGCCAAAGTTCTGAAAGACGAAGGTTACATTGCCGGTTACCAGGTTACTGGTGAGGCCAAGCCTTCTCTGTCGATCGAGCTCAAGTACTTCGAAGGCCGTCCGGTCATCGAGGAGCTGAAGCGCTCCAGCCGTCCTGGCCTGCGCCAGTACAAGGCCGTTACAGACCTGCCGAAAGTACGTGGCGGCCTGGGCGTGTCTATCGTCTCCACCAACAAAGGTGTGATGACTGACCGCGCTGCGCGCGCTGCCGGTGTCGGCGGCGAAGTTCTGTGCACAGTGTTCTAAGGGGAGATAGGCATGTCTCGCGTCGCTAAGAACCCCGTTAAGCTGCCAGCAGGCGTCGAAGTCAAATTCGCCGGTCAGCAGCTTTCGGTGAAGGGTGCCAAGGGCACTCTCGAACTGAACGTTCACTCGTCTGTTGAAGTCTCCGAAGTCTCCGGCGAACTCCGTTTCGTCGCTCGCAACGGTGATCAGCAAGCTCGTGCTATGGCCGGTACTACCCGTGCCCTGGTCAACAACATGGTCCAAGGCGTAAGCCAAGGCTTCGAGCGTAAGCTCCAGCTGGTCGGTGTTGGTTACAAGGCGCAGGCTAAAGGCACCGTCCTGAACCTGGCTCTGGGCTTCTCGCATCCAGTGGACTACGAACTGCCAGCCGGTATCACCGCTGAAACACCTAGCCAGACCGACATCCTGATCAAGGGTATCGACAAGCAGCTGGTAGGTCAGGTGGCCGCTGAAATCCGCGACTTCCGTCCACCAGAGCCTTACAAAGGCAAGGGTGTGCGTTACGCGGACGAAGTAGTCCGTCGTAAAGAAGCCAAGAAGAAGTAGGGCCTAGCAAATGACCGACAAAAAAGTTATTCGACTGCGTCGCGCTCGCAAAGCACGTCTCAAGATGCACGAACTCGAAGTCGTGCGCCTGTGCGTGTTCCGCTCCTCGCAGCACATCTACGCCCAGGTCATTTCGGCCGACGGCAGCAAGGTTCTGGCAAGCGCCTCGACCTTGGACAAAGACCTGCGTGATGGCGCCACCGGCAACATCGACGCGGCCACTAAGGTTGGCAAGCTGGTAGCTGAGCGTGCGAAAGCCGCCGGTGTATCTCAAGTTGCCTTTGACCGTTCCGGCTTCAAGTACCATGGCCGCGTCAAAGCGCTGGCTGATGCTGCTCGTGAAGGCGGGCTGGAGTTCTAAGTTATGGCAAATAACGATCAAAAGCGCGACGAAGGCTACATCGAGAAGCTGGTTCAAGTTAACCGCGTTGCCAAAACCGTAAAAGGCGGCCGTATCTTCACCTTCACCGCGCTGACCGTGGTAGGTGATGGTAAGGGCCGTGTTGGCTTCGGCCGTGGCAAGTCGCGCGAAGTACCTGCCGCGATTCAGAAAGCCATGGAAGCTGCTCGTCGCAACATGATCCAGGTTGACCTGAAGGGCACCACCCTGCAGTACGCCACCAAGGCTGCCCACGGCGCCTCGAAGGTTTACATGCAGCCTGCTTCGGAAGGTACCGGTATCATCGCCGGCGGTGCAATGCGTGCTGTCCTGGAAGTTGCTGGTGTTCAGAACGTTCTGGCCAAGTGCTACGGTTCGACCAACCCAGTGAACGTGGTTTACGCCACCTTCAAGGGTCTGAAAGCCATGCAATCTCCTGAATCCATTGCTGCCAAGCGCGGCAAGAGCGTCGAGGAGATCTTCTGATCATGGCAACCGTAAAAGTAACGCTGATCAAGAGCGTCTCGGGCCGCATCCCTAACCACAAACTGTGCGTTAAGGGTCTGGGTCTGCGTCGCATCGGTCACACTGTAGAAGTCCAGGATACTCCCGAGAACCGCGGGATGATCAACAAGGCTTACTACATGCTGAAGGTCGAGGGCTAATCGATGAAACTCAATGATCTGAGTCCAGCGCCGGGTTCCCGTCGCGAAAAGCATCGTCCAGGTCGTGGTATCGGTAGCGGTCTGGGTAAGACCGGCGGCCGTGGCCACAAAGGTCAGACCTCCCGTTCGGGTGGTTCGATCGCTCCTGGCTTCGAAGGCGGTCAACAGCCGCTGCACCGTCGTCTGCCGAAATTCGGCTTCGTTTCCCTGAAAGCCATGGACCGCGCAGAAGTGCGTCTGTCCGAGCTGGCCAAAGTGGAAGGCGACGTGATCTCCGTGCAATCCCTGAAGGATGCCAACGTGATCAACCAGCACATTCAGCGTGTGAAAATCATGCTGTCTGGCGAAGTTACTCGCGCAGTCACCATCAAGGGCATCGCAGCCACCAAGGGTGCGCGTGCGGCTATCGAAGCAGCTGGCGGCAAATTCGAGGAATAAATGGCTAAGCAAGGTGCTCTCTCTTCGCTCGGTAAGGGCGGGATGTCGGAACTCTGGGCTCGTCTGCGCTTTCTGTTCATGGCGATCATCGTCTATCGGATAGGTGCGCATATCCCGGTTCCCGGCATCAATCCGGACCGTCTGGCGGATCTGTTTCGGCAGAATGAGGGGACCATTCTTAGCTTGTTCAACATGTTTTCCGGTGGCGCGCTTGAGCGCATGAGCATCTTTGCACTGGGGATCATGCCGTACATCTCGGCATCGATCATCATGCAGCTGATGACGGCGGTCAGCCCGCAACTGGAGCAGTTGAAGAAGGAAGGTGAAGCTGGCCGTCGCAAGATCAGCCAGTACACCCGCTACGGCACCGTTATCCTGGCACTGGTTCAAGCCATTGGCATGTCCATTGGCCTGGCCAACCAGGGCGTGGCGTTTTCTGCAGGGCTGGGCTTCCATGTCGTCGCCGTCTCCACGTTCGTGGCTGGCGCGATGTTCATGATGTGGCTGGGCGAGCAGATCACCGAGCGCGGTGTGGGCAACGGTATCTCGATGTTGATCTTCGCAGGTATCGTTGCCGGTCTTCCGAGAGCAATCGGGCAGTCTTTCGAGTCTGCACGCACAGGCGATATCAACATTTTCGCCCTGGTCGCAATCGGTTTGCTGGCAGTAGCGATTATCGGTTTCGTGGTGTTCATTGAGCGTGGTCAGCGTCGTATCGCCGTTCACTACGCCAAGCGTCAGCAGGGCCGCAAGGTCTTTGCTGCGCAGACCAGCCACTTGCCGCTGAAGGTGAACATGGCGGGGGTTATCCCGGCCATTTTCGCGAGCAGCATTTTGCTGTTCCCGGCTTCGCTGGGTGCCTGGTTCGGTCAGTCCGAAGGTATGGGCTGGCTGCAGGACATCTCGCAGTCGATCGCTCCTGGTCAGCCGTTGAACATTCTGCTGTTTAGTGCAGGGATCATTTTCTTCTGCTTCTTCTACACAGCGTTGATGTTCAACCCGAAAGACGTAGCGGAAAACCTGAAGAAGTCCGGTGCCTTTATTCCGGGTATCCGTCCTGGTGAGCAGTCGGCGCGCTATATCGATGGCGTTCTGACCCGTTTGACCATGTTCGGTGCTCTATACATGATGGCCGTCTGCCTTCTGCCCCAGTTCCTGGTGGTGGCAGCAAATGTGCCGTTCTACCTTGGCGGGACCTCGTTGCTGATTGTGGTAGTGGTTGTGATGGACTTCATGTCCCAAGTACAATCGCACCTCGTTTCGCACCAGTACGAATCCCTGATGAAGAAAGCCAACCTGAAAGGCTACGGCGGCAGCGGTTTGCTGCGCTGATACGCCCCTTAAGGTTCGAGGAGTCGGTAATGAAAGTTCGTGCATCGGTGAAAAAGCTGTGCCGTAACTGCAAGATCATCCGTCGCGAAGGCGTCGTACGAGTGATCTGCAGCGCGGAACCGCGTCACAAACAGCGCCAAGGCTGAGTGTGATTTGCGTCAAACCCAGCAGCTAGTGTGCTGCTGGGTTGATTAATCGTTTCTACAGCGATATTATCTCGCGCCCTATTTCTTGGCTTCCGGGGCGTAGGTAGCTGTCAATTGGAGTCCCACTGAATGGCCCGTATTGCAGGCGTCAACATTCCAGATAACAAGCATACTGTTATCTCGCTGACCTACATCTATGGTGTCGGTCGCACAACTGCACATAAGATTTGTGCAGACGCTGGTGTAAACCCAGCCGCTAAGATCAAGGATCTGAGCGACGAGCAAATCGAAACCCTGCGTGGCGAAGTCGCGAAGTTCACCACCGAAGGTGACCTGCGTCGTGACATCAACATGAAGATCAAGCGCTTGATGGACCTGGGTTGCTACCGCGGCCTGCGTCATCGTAAAGGTCTGCCGGTTCGCGGTCAGCGCACCAAGACCAACGCACGCACCCGTAAGGGCCCGCGTAAGCCGATCCGCAAGTAACCGCCCAGGAATATAGACATGGCAAAACCTGCTGCTCGTCCTCGTAAGAAAGTCAAAAAGACAGTGGTTGATGGCATCGCCCACATCCATGCTTCTTTTAACAACACCATCGTGACCATCACCGACCGTCAGGGCAATGCTTTGTCCTGGGCGACCTCCGGTGGTTCGGGTTTCCGTGGTTCGCGCAAATCCACCCCGTTCGCAGCCCAGATTGCTGCCGAGCGTGCTGGTCAAGCTGCGCTGGAATACGGTCTGAAGAACCTCGACGTTAACGTCAAGGGTCCAGGTCCAGGTCGTGAGTCCGCCGTTCGTGCATTGAACAGCTGCGGCTACAAGATCGCCAGCATCACCGACGTGACGCCAATCCCGCATAACGGGTGCCGTCCGCCGAAGAAGCGTCGCGTGTAATCAGGAGACAGAAGAATGGCACGTTACATTGGTCCAAAATGCAAACTGTCTCGTCGTGAAGGCACCGATCTGTTCCTGAAGAGCGGCGTTCGCGCTCTGGAATCGAAGTGCAACATCGAAGCAGCCCCAGGTATCCACGGCCAGCGCCGTGGCCGTCAGTCCGACTACGGTACCCAGCTGCGCGAGAAACAAAAAGTCCGTCGTATCTACGGTGTTCTGGAGCGTCAGTTCCGCGGTTACTACCAAGCTGCAGCCTCGAAAAAAGGCGCAACTGGTGAGAACCTGCTGCAACTGCTCGAGTGCCGTCTGGATAACGTCGTTTACCGTATGGGCTTCGGCTCGACTCGTTCCGAGTCGCGTCAGCTGGTTTCGCACAAAGCGATCAGCGTCAACGGTAAGACTGTAAACATTCCATCCTACCAAGTTCGTCCGGGTGACGTGGTCGCGGTCCGCGAGAAGTCGTTGGCTCAGCTGCGCATTGTTCAAGCCCTTGAACTGTGCGCCCAGCGTGGCCGCGTTGAGTGGGTTGACGTGGATGCTGCTAAAAAGTCGGGCGTTTTCAAGAACGTTCCTGCTCGCAGCGACCTGTCTGCCGACATCAACGAAAACCTGATTGTCGAGCTCTACTCCAAGTAAGGGCTAGAAAATAGGTGCATCCATGCAGATTTCGGTAAATGAGTTCCTGACTCCCCGCCACATTGATGTGCAGGTAGTCAGTCCGACCCGCGCCAAGATTACGCTCGAGCCTCTCGAGCGTGGTTTCGGCCACACCCTGGGCAACGCGCTGCGCCGCATCCTGTTGTCCTCCATGCCTGGCTGTGCAGTAGTCGAGGCCGAGATCGATGGCGTACTCCACGAGTACTCCGCGATCGAAGGTGTTCAGGAAGACGTAATTGAAATCCTGTTGAACCTGAAAGGCCTGGCTATCAAACTGCACGGTCGTGACGAAGTTACGCTGACCTTGTCGAAAAAGGGTTCGGGGGTGGTTACCGCTGCCGATATTCAGCTGGATCACGATGTCGAGATCGTCAACCCCGATCACGTAATCGCGAACCTGGCGTCGAATGGCGCCCTGAACATGAAGCTCACTGTAGCTCGTGGTCGTGGTTACGAGCCGGCTGACTCCCGTCAAACCGACGAAGACGAAAGCCGTAGCATTGGCCGTCTGCAGTTGGACGCTTCGTTCAGCCCGGTGCGTCGTATCGCCTATGTGGTCGAAAACGCCCGTGTTGAACAGCGTACCAACCTGGACAAGCTGGTCATCGATCTGGAAACCAACGGCACCCTGGATCCTGAAGAGGCTATCCGCCGCGCTGCGACCATCCTGCAACAGCAGCTGGCCGCGTTCGTCGACCTCAAAGGTGACAGCGAGCCTGTCGTAGTCGAGCAGGAAGACGAGATCGATCCGATCCTCCTGCGTCCGGTTGACGACCTGGAACTGACTGTACGTTCGGCCAACTGCCTCAAGGCGGAGAACATCTACTACATCGGCGACCTGATTCAGCGTACCGAAGTAGAGCTGTTGAAGACTCCTAACCTGGGCAAGAAGTCCCTGACTGAAATCAAGGACGTCCTGGCCTCTCGTGGTCTGTCTCTCGGCATGCGCCTCGACAACTGGCCGCCTGCAAGTCTTAAGAAAGACGACAAGGCGACCGCCTGATCGTCGTAATCACCGAACGTAGTGTTTGGTAAGGAATGAATCATGCGTCATCGTAAAAGTGGACGTCACCTGAGCCGTACCAGCTCTCACCGCAAGGCTATGTTCCAGAACATGGCAGTGTCGTTGATCGAGCACGAGCTGATCAAAACCACCCTGCCGAAAGCCAAGGAACTGCGTCGCGTTGCCGAGCCGCTGATCACCCTGGCCAAGGAAGACAGCGTTGCTAACCGCCGTCTGGCCTTCGACCGTACCCGTTCGAAGTCCGCTGTTGGCAAACTGTTCAACGACCTGGGCAAGCGTTACGCCACCCGTCAGGGCGGCTACCTGCGCATCCTGAAGTGCGGTTTCCGCGCTGGCGACAACGCGCCTATGGCGTACGTCGAGCTGGTTGATCGTCCGGTCGGCGGTGCTGTAGAAGCTGCTGAGTAAGACGTTCTGTCTGCTACAAAGAACCGGGCCTAGTGCCCGGTTTTTTGTGTGTGCATATATTGTTATTTTCTATTGATGAAAGTCATGTAATACATTTGTACTTATGAACTTGCTCGTCGATACTCTCCCCATAGCCGATTAGCCGGCGCTTGAAGCCCGATAAGGAGAGCCCATGAGCAAGATTCTCACCACCGCCAGCGGTGCACCTGTAGCTGACAACCAGAACTCCCGTTCCGCAGGCCCACGTGGCCCGCTGTTGCTCGACGACTTTCACCTGATCGAGAAGCTTGCCCACTTCAATCGCGAGAACATCCCTGAGCGCCGCGTTCACGCCAAGGGCTCGGGTGCGTATGGCACCTTCACCGTTACCCGCGACATCACCGGCTACACCAGCGCCAAGCTGTTCGAGCAGATCGGCAAGCAGACTGAGACCTTCCTGCGCTTCTCCACTGTAGGTGGCGAGCGTGGCTCTGCGGATACCGAGCGCGACCCGCGCGGTTTCGCGGTCAAGTTCTATACCGAGGAAGGCAACTGGGACATCGTTGGCAACAACACGCCAGTGTTCTTCATTCGCGACCCGCTCAAGTTCCCGGACTTTATCCACACGCAAAAACGCCACCCGCAATCCAACCTGAAGAACGCCCAGATGATGTGGGACTTCTGGTCGCACTCCCCCGAGGCTCTGCACCAGGTCACCATCCTGTTCTCTGACCGCGGCATTCCGGACGGCTATCGCCACATGCATGGCTTTGGTAGTCACACCTACAGCCTGATCAGCGCCGAGGGCGAGCGCACCTGGGTCAAATGGCACTTCAAGACCCAGCAAGGTATCAAGAACCTCACTCCGGCAGATGCTGCACGGCTGGCAGGTACCGACCCGGACTATGCCCAGCGTGATCTGTTCGAGGCCATCGAGCGCGGCGAATACCCACGCTGGACCGTGTGCATTCAGGTGATGAGCGAAGACCAGGCGGCGAGCCGCGGCGAAAACCCGTTCGATGTGACCAAGACCTGGTCGCAGAAGGATCACCCGCTTATCGAAGTGGGGGTGCTGGAGCTGAACCGCAACCCGCTCAACTATTTCGCCGAAGTGGAGCAGGCGGCGTTCGGGCCAAGCAACATGGTGCCCGGTGTCGGCCTGTCGCCGGACCGCATGCTGCAAGGCCGTGTATTCGCCTACGCTGATGCGCATCGCTACCGCGTGGGGACCAACCACCAGCAGCTGCCTGTGAACGCGCCACGCTGCGCGGTGAACAGCTATCAACGGGACGGCTCCATGGCCACTGGCAGTTATGCGGGTGCGCCCAACTACGAGCCCAACAGCTACGCCGAGGCACCGAAACAGTCGCCGCGCCACGCCGAGCCTGCACTGGCCCTGAGTGGTTCGGCAGACCGCTACGATCACCGCGAGGACAGCGACTACTACAGCCACGCCGGCGCCCTGTTCCGCTTGATGAGTGCCGAGCAGAAGGCCCTGCTGATCGACAACATCGCCGGCACCATGGCAGGTGTAAGCCTGGACGTGGTGCAACGGCAGTTGCAGTACTTCTTCAAGGCCGACCCGGCGTACGGCGAAGGCATTGCCAAGGCTTTGGGCGTCAATCTTGCCTAAGTCGAAGTGATAAGAAGAACCGCCCTCATTTGGGCGGTTTTTCAATGAATATCACTACTGTTTAGCCGATTTTTTGCTTCTAATTGCGCGTTTTTCAGTGACCGCGGGCAAAAGCTGGTTCACACTGTGTGGCATAGACGTATTCACATGGAGAAGCAGGGCGATGCAAGGTCACCCGGACGTAATCAACTACCTCGTCACGTTGCTGAAGGGCGAACTGGCGGCACGCGACCAGTACTTCATTCATTCGCGTATGTACGAAGACTGGGGCCTGTCCAAGCTCTACGAGCGTATCAACCACGAGATGGAAGAAGAGACGCAGCACGCCGATGCCCTGATGCGCCGCATCCTCATGCTCGAAGGCACCCCCGACATGCGCGCGGACGACCTGGAAGTGGGCAGCACCGTGCCGGAGATGATCGAGGCGGACCTCAAGCTCGAGTACAAGGTCCGTGGCGCGCTATGCAAGGGCATCGAGCTGTGCGAGCTGCACAAGGACTACGTCAGCCGTGACATCCTGCGTGCACAGCTGGCCGATACCGAAGAAGATCACACCTATTGGCTGGAAAAGCAGCAGGGCCTGATCAAGGCGATCGGCCTGGAAAACTACCTGCAGTCGCAGATGTAAGTTATCCACAGATCATGAAAAAGCCCCTGGCACCTTCGGTATCAGGGGCTTTTTCATGTTGTCGGATGTATTCAGGCCCGGTCCCGCTCCAGCAGCGGTTTCAGGTAATGCCCGGTATACGACTGTTTCATCGTGCTCAGCTCTTCCGGCGTACCGCAGGCAATGATCTGCCCACCTTTGGAACCACCTTCCGGCCCCAGGTCCACCAGCCAGTCGGCGGTCTTGATCACATCCAGGTTGTGCTCGATCACCACCACAGTGTTGCCGTGGTCGCGCAGGCGATGCAGCACGTCGAGCAACTGCTGGATGTCGGCGAAGTGCAGGCCCGTGGTCGGTTCATCGAGGATGTACAGGGTCTTGCCGGTATCGCGCTTGGACAGCTCGCGTGACAGTTTCACCCGTTGCGCCTCGCCGCCAGACAACGTGGTTGCCGACTGACCCAGCTTGATGTACGACAGGCCTACATCCATCAACGTTTGCAGCTTGCGCGCCAGCGCTGGTACCGCATCGAAGAACTCGCGGGCGTCCTCGATGGTCATTTCCAGCACTTCGTGGATGTTCTTGCCCTTGTACTTGATCTCCAGGGTTTCGCGGTTGTAGCGCTTGCTCTTGCACACGTCGCACGGCACGTAGATGTCCGGCAGGAAGTGCATCTCCACCTTGATCAGGCCATCACCCTGGCAAGCCTCGCAACGGCCACCCTTGACGTTGAACGAAAAGCGCCCGGGGCCGTAACCCCGCGAGCGTGATTCCGGCACGCCGGAAAACAGTTCGCGGATCGGCGTGAAGATGCCGGTGTAGGTGGCCGGGTTGGAGCGCGGCGTGCGGCCGATCGGGCTCTGGTCGATATCCACCACCTTGTCCAGGTGCTGCAGGCCATCCATGCTGCTGTGCGCTGCCGCTTCCAGGCTGCTGGCACCATTCAGGGCGGTAGCGGCCAAGGGGTACAGGGTGTTGTTGATCAGCGTCGACTTGCCCGAGCCGGACACTCCCGTCACGCAAGTCAGCAGGCCGATCGGGACTTCCAGGTCGACGTTCTGCAGGTTGTTGCCCCGCGCGCCCTTGAGCTTGAGCTGCAGCTTCTTGTTGCGCGGCGTGCGCTTGGCTGGCACGGCGATCTTCTTGCGCCCGGACAGGTACTTGCCGGTCAGCGAGTCAGGGTGGTCCATGACCTCCTGCGGCGAGCCCTCGGCGACGATCTGGCCGCCGTGCACACCCGCCCCCGGGCCAATATCGACGACATAGTCGGCCAGGCGGATGGCGTCCTCGTCGTGCTCCACCACGATTACCGTGTTACCAAGGTCGCGCAGGTGGTTGAGGGTGGCCAGCAGGCGGTCGTTGTCGCGCTGATGAAGACCGATGGACGGTTCGTCGAGAATGTACATTACCCCGACCAGGCCGGCGCCGATCTGGCTCGCCAGGCGAATTCGCTGGGCTTCGCCACCGGACAGGGTATCGGCGCTGCGGTCGAGGGTGAGATAGTCGAGGCCGACGTTGACCAGAAACTGCAGGCGTTCGCAGATTTCCTTGAGGATCTTCGCCGCGATCTCGCCACGGCGACCGGTCAGGGTCAGCTCGGCGAAGTAGTTGCTGGCATCACCGATGGGCAGGTTGGTCACCGCCGGCAGGGTTTTTTCGCCCACCCACACGTGGCGTGCCTCGCGGCGCAGGCGGGTGCCGCGGCAATCCGGGCAAGGCTGGGTACCGAGGAACTTGGCCAGTTCTTCACGCACGGTGGCCGACTCGGTTTCGCGGTAGCGGCGCTCCAGGTTCGGCACGATGCCTTCGAACGGGTGCGAGCGCTTGACGATATCGCCCCGGTCGTTGAGGTACTTGAAGTCGACGCTCTGCTTGCCACTGCCCTGCAGGATCACCTTCTGATGCTCGGCCGACAGCTCGCCGAAGGGCTCTTCCAGGCTGAAACCGTAATGCGCGGCCAGCGAGCCGAGCATCTGGAAGTAGTATACGTTGCGCCGGTCCCAGCCGCGGATGGCGCCTTCGGCTAGGGTCAGCTCGCTGTTGACCAGGCGCTTGGTGTCGAAGAACTGCTTCACCCCCAGGCCGTCGCAGGTCGGGCACGCGCCGGCCGGGTTGTTGAAGGAGAACAGCTTCGGTTCCAGCTCGCTGATCGCATGGCCGCATACCGGGCAGGCGAAGCGCGCGGAGAAGATCGTCTCTTCGCCCTGCTCGTCGTCCATCGGCGCCACTAGGGCAATACCGTCGGCCAGCTTCAGCGCGGTCTCGAACGATTCGGCCAGGCGCTGTTGCAGGTCGGCGCGAACCTTGAAGCGGTCGACCACCACATCGATGCTGTGCTTCTTCTGCTTGTCGAGTTTTGGCAGCTCGTCAAGCTCGTAGAGCTTGCCGTTGACCCGGGCGCGCACGAAACCCTGAGCGCGCAGCTCATCGAATACCGCCAGGTGCTCACCCTTGCGCTCGCGTATCACCGGCGCCAGCAGCATCAGCTTGCTGCCTTCCGGGCGCTCCAGCACCAGGTCGACCATCTGGCTGATCGTTTGCGCTTCCAGCGGAATGTCATGGTCCGGGCAGCGCGGGGTACCCACGCGGGCGTACAGCAGGCGCAGGTAGTCGTAGATTTCGGTAATGGTGCCGACCGTGGAGCGCGGGTTGTGCGAAGTCGACTTCTGCTCGATGGAAATGGCTGGCGACAAGCCTTCGATGGTGTCGACGTCAGGCTTTTCCATCATCGACAGGAATTGCCGGGCGTAGGCCGACAGCGATTCCACGTAGCGGCGCTGGCCTTCGGCGTACAGGGTGTCGAACGCCAGGGACGACTTGCCGGAACCGGACAGGCCGGTGATCACGATGAGTTTGTCCCGGGGCAGGGTCAGGTCGATGTTCTTCAGGTTGTGGGTACGTGCCCCACGAATCAGGATCTTGTCCACTGCGGCCTCGCTCGGCGGGCATAAACAAAGAAGTATACGGCGCCCTGCCAGTACGCGGCAAAGCGTCGCGTAGATGCCCTCAAGCTGTCGGACTGATAGAATCGCCGCCGGTTCATACGAGGTTAATCCATGCACGACACCCACAACGAGCGCATGAGCAGCGGCGAAACCCGCGCTGCTGGCGGCCTGGCCCTGGTCTTTGCCTTTCGTATGCTGGGCATGTTCATGGTCCTGCCGGTGCTGGCTACCTACGGCATGGACCTGGCCGGTGCAACCCCCGCACTGATCGGCCTGGCCATCGGTGCCTATGGCCTGACCCAGGCAGTGCTGCAGATTCCGTTCGGGATGATTTCCGACCGTATCGGCCGCCGGCCGGTGATTTACCTGGGGCTGGTGATCTTCGCCCTGGGCAGCGTACTGGCGGCGCAGGCCGACTCCATCTGGGGGGTGATCGCCGGGCGTATCCTGCAGGGCGCCGGGGCGATTTCCGCAGCGGTCATGGCATTGTTGTCCGACCTTACCCGCGAGCAGCACCGGACCAAGGCGATGGCCATGATCGGCATGAGCATCGGCCTGTCGTTCGCCGTGGCCATGGTTGTCGGCCCCTTGCTGACAAGTGCATTCGGGTTGTCAGGATTGTTCCTGACAACGGCAGGACTTGCCCTGGTGGGTATCCTGTTGATCGCGTTCGTCGTGCCCAACACCCACAGCATCCTGCAGCACCGAGAGTCGGGGGTGGCACGCCAGGCAATCGGCCCGACCCTGCGCCACCCGGACCTTCTGCGCCTGGATGTGGGCATTTTCGTCCTGCATGCCATTCTCATGGCCAGCTTCGTCGCACTGCCACTGGCCTTTGTCGAGCGCGGCGGCCTGCCGAAGGAGCAGCACTGGTGGGTATACCTGACCGCGTTGTTCATCTCATTTTTTGCAATGGTACCGTTCATCATCTACGGCGAAAAAAAGCGCAAGATGAAACGCGTACTGGCCGGGGCGGTCAGTGTGTTGCTGCTGGTGGAGCTGTTCTTCTGGCAGTGGGCTGACGGTTTGCGCGGACTGGTGATCGGCACCGTGGTATTCTTTACTGCATTCAACCTGCTGGAGGCATCGTTGCCTTCACTGGTGAGCAAAGTGTCGCCTGCAGGTGGCAAGGGGACGGCAATGGGGGTGTATTCCACCAGCCAGTTCCTCGGTGCTGCCCTGGGAGGAATCCTCGGTGGCTGGTTGTTCCAGCACGGCGGGCTGAACATGGTGTTCCTGGGTTGCGCGGTGCTGTGTGCCATCTGGCTGGTCGTTGCCTTGCGCATGAACGAGCCGCCCTATGTGACCAGCCTGCGTATGCCGCTGACGCCAGAGGCAGTCCGGGAAGCCGGCCTGACCGAGCGCCTGATGGCTGTGCCGGGTGTGACCGACGCCGTTGTGGTGGAAGAAGAATCCGCCATCTATATCAAACTGGATACGAAAATTTTGGACCGTACGACCCTCGAGCGCCTGGTAAACCCGGCCTCTTCGGCGTGCGAAGCCTAGGAGAACGTTATGGCCCGTGGGGTTAACAAAGTCATTCTGGTCGGCACCTGTGGCCAGGATCCCGAAGTCCGCTACCTGCCCAACGGTAACGCCGTGACCAACCTGAGCCTGGCTACTAGCGAGCAGTGGACCGACAAACAGTCGGGCCAGAAGGTCGAGCGTACCGAGTGGCACCGTGTGTCGCTGTTCGGCAAGGTTGCCGAAATTGCTGGCGAGTACCTGCGCAAGGGTTCGCAGTGCTACATCGAAGGCAAGCTGCAGACCCGCGAGTGGGAAAAAGACGGTATCAAGCGTTACACCACCGAGATCATCGTCGACATCAACGGCACCATGCAGCTGCTGGGCGGCCGTCCACAAGGTCAGCAGCAGGGCGGTGACCCGTACAACCAGGCCGGCGGCAACTACAACCAGGGCGGCCAGCAGCAACAGTACAACCAGGCCCCGCCACGCCAGCAGGCCCAGCGCCCGCAGCAGCAACAGCAGCAGCGCCCTGCACCGCAGCAGGCAGCACCGCAGCCGGCAGCTGACTTCGACAGCTTCGATGACGATATTCCGTTCTGATCAGAGCGTGAAGTTGTCCAGCTAGAGCAAAACCCAGGGCCATTGCCCTGGGTTTTTTTATGGGCAGGCCTCCTATGTAGGACGCTTCTGAATTAGCTGGTGTTGCAACTGCTTGCCGCCCTCACTGTTTACTATCTCCTCCTAGGCAGGCTGAGGAGCTGGAAACATGGACGTCATCATGGGTTTGGTAGCAGCCGTTTTCTGGGGCGCTACGGATTTTCTGGTAGGTGTAAACGCCCGAGCGGTTGGCATTCGCCGAGCCGTGTTCTTTGGGCAGGTATTGGGCCTGCTGCTGATGTGCCTGATCATCTTTCTGTCGGCAACTCAATTGGAAAGGATGCTGACGGCACCTGTACCGGCATTGCTCCTTGGCAGCGTTGCGGCGCTTTGCACGGTGTTGGGTGCATTGTCGCTTTCCAAAGCCTTCGCTATCGGCAAGACAGCTGTTGTGGCTCCGCTGGTAACCACTTACGGAGTTTTTACCACGCTGTTGGCCTGGCTCGGTGGTGAGGAATTGTCGCCTTGGCAGTTTATTGCCTTGCTGACCTGTTTCATCGGTGTGTTATTGGCCAGTAGCAGCGGTAACCGGTCTGGTGAACAGGGGCGTCCGATGAGCCGGTTGCCAGTTGCGTTCGCTCTGTTGGCTGCGGCCCTATACGGCGTCAGTTTCTGGCTCCAAGGTAAATATGCGCTGCCATCGCTCGGCCCTGTGAACATGTTGGCGCTAGGGTATGCAGTAGGGGTGATCTTCCTGATGCCCGAGGCGCTCAGGCTGATGAGGTGCTGGTCGGCCATTAGGCCAAGAACCTATGCGACATTGTGTAGTGCCAGCCTGTTCAACCTGGGTGGTTTTTCTGCTTTTTCCTGGGGGGTGCTGAATGGTTCGATTTCCATCGTCACGGTGATCAGCACACTGTCGGGAGGCATCGCCGCAGTACTTGGTTTCTTCTTCTATCGCGAGCGATTGTCCTGTTTTCAGGTAGTGGGCGTGAGCCTCGTTCTGGCTGGGGCCGTTCTGCTACACCTCGTTGGCTGATATCAGGCAGCGCTTCAATAGAACAGCCGCGGCTCCGGCGAATCCAGCAAGCTGACCAGCTTGGTCAATGCAAAGCCCAGTTCCTGACGGCTTGGTGTCATCAGCGCAATCCGCACCCCACAGGTGGCGTTGCTACGTTCGGGCAGGAACTGGCTGCCACTCACCACCGTGACGCCGTTGCTGCGGGCCAGGTTGGCAAACTCGTCGCTGGTCCAGGGGGCGGGCAACTCCAGCCAGATGTGGAAGCTGTTGGGCTGGCTGCGGATCTTGTACTTGCCAAGAATCTGCTGCGCCATGCACTGGCGCGCCGCCGCTTCCTCCTGCTGCACCTGCACCAGGCGGTCGGCCATGCCGCTGTTGATCAGGTTGCTGGCCAATTGTGCCATCAGCGGCGAGGGCATCCAGACACTGCTGCGCACCATCGACGATAATCGTGAGAGCGTTTGCGGCGGCGCATAAAGGTAGCCGATGCGCAGCGCAGGCAGCACGCTCTTGGACAGGCTGGTGAGGTACACCGAGCGCTCTGGCGCATAGGCAGCCAGGGGTTTGTAGTCCGGCGCGGGTTCGAGAAAACCGTAGATATCATCATCGACGATGAACAGGTCGAACTCGCGGGCGATTTCGGCGATGGCCTGGCGCCGTGCGTGGGGCATGATGGTGTTGGTCGGGTTCTGGTGAGTGGTGACACACACCAGAAGGGAAGGGCGGTGCTCCAGGCACGCCGCACGCAGTGCTTCGGGGATCAGCCCGTGCTCGTCCATGGCCACGCCGCGCAGACGGCGCCCCATGCTATGGGCCAGGGAAATGATGCCCGGGTAGCAGAAGGACTCGCACAACACCACGTCTTCATTCTTCGACAGGCTGCTGATGGCTACCAGCAGGCCGTGCTGGGCGCCCGAGGTCAGCACCACCTGTTGCCAGCGCGCTTCCGGCAACCAACGCTGAATCCAGGCCGCGCCGGCTTGTTTATGGGTGGCATGGCCGCCCTCGGTCACGTAGTCGAGTACTTGCACCAGGTCGGGTGACTGGGCCAGTTCGGTTATGGCCCCCCGCAGCCAGTCCGTCATGTGCGCGTCATCGGGTTTGATGATCGACAGGTCGATCTGGCCGCTTTCTCGCTCGGGCGGTATCGGCGTTTGGCGTGTTGACGGGGGAGGCGTTTGCGCCTGGCGTTGCTGCAGGACGAAGGTACCCCGCCCGACTTCGCCCACTACCAGGCCGCGTTTGGCCGCTTCGTCATAGGCGCGCCCGATAGTGCCGGGTGTCACGTTCAAGGACTCGGCGAGGTCCTTGAGCGTTGGCAGACGTTCGCCTGCCACCAGCCGGCCGTTGCCAATGTCCTGCTCAAGAGCATCGGCGATCATCAGGTAGACCGGCTGCGCCAGGTCGCTGTAGTGAGGAACCCACATGGAAATGGCACCAGAATCTGCGAGAACGCGAAAGCCTAGCACGAAAGGTCTTATAGGAGTAATTGTGTTTTCCTGCGGGTAAATTACCTTGATTGCCATGCTTGCGTACTGCGCTTTATGTCGGCCTTGTTCGTCCTCCGCCTACTCCACGTCGGACTGGACGCCCTGAGCATTGCGCCATCGACCAGAAACCTTTTGAAATCAATAAGTTGATTGAATCGATTCAATCAGCATCTATTTGCTTCGCAGAAATGGATTGAATCGATTTTATTTTTGTAATTACAATGATTGAGTCGATGCAATGTGAGCGCGACCTGCCGGTTGCCTCTACCTGTCGTCACACCGCTGTGAAAGGTAAAAATTATAACGTCTGCCGCCTCTGCCCGGCCTAGCACGACATCGAACGGCCTCGAGCCAGCTCAATGGAATAACACTCGAAATGGAAAGCGCACACCTGCATCAAGTGACTGAGCCTCAGGCTTCACTTGAGATCCGCCTGCCCTGGGTTAGCTCCAGTGCCTGGCAAACCCTGCTGAACAACACCCCTCTCGATTTCGAGACCAGCAAGGAGCTTTACCCACAGCTCAGGGACCAGGCTCAGGAGGTGCTGGGCAAGGGGTTGTGCCAGCAGATTCGCGGGTTTGTCGAAGACCCGCACCTGACCAGCATGATCGTGCGCAACTGCCCCCGGGATCGGGACATCCCGCCCACTCCTTATTCCGGTGTGCTAAGCCCGGGGAGTACGCCAATTGCCTGCTTGGTAACACTGAGCATGCAGAGCCTGATGGGTATCAACCCGATCGTTTACGAAGGGGAGAACAACGGCCGGCTGTTCCGCCACGTCATCCCGTCGCGCAATGCATCCAGCCACAAGAGTTCCCATGGCTCGCGGTTGCGCTTTTCCTACCATGTGGATAACCCGGACTTGCCGCTGTCATCCGAGCCACTTGGCACGGCGTCCTGCTGCCCGGAATATCTCTCGTTCTTCGGCATGCGCTGTGACCCGCGCATCAGCACGACGCTGGTCAATCTTGATGCGGTAGTGGCGGCATTACCTGCCTCGGCGGTTCGTGAGCTTTCCCTGCCGCAGTTCGAAGTCCGCCGCCCCGACTCGTTTACCGGCAATCGTCGGTGCACGGCCGAGCTGCCGGTGCTGGCCCGTGGTCACGCCGGTGAATGGCTGTGCCGCTTCGACAGCGAGAACACCCACGGGCTGAACTTGCGTGCAGAGCAGGCTCTGGCAAACCTGCGATCGGTGCTGGAAACCCGCCGCTTCGACGAACCGCACCTGTTGCTGCCGGGTGATTTCATGATCTTCAAGAACCAGCGTGTGCTGCACGCCCGCGATGGCTTCGAGCCGCAGAACGATGGTGCCGACCGCTGGCTGTTACGTCTGTTTGCGGTCAACGACTTGAACCGGGTGCATTTCGCGCGAGCGGACCACCTGTACGAAGTCCTCTCCTGATCTTTTTCACCGACTCGATGGAAGTACTGCTATGGAACTGTTAGGAGCCTTTTGGGCGGAACACTGGTTGTTGGCGATCCTGATGCTCGGGGCGATTGCATTTGTCGCCGGGTTTGTCGACAGCATCGCAGGTGGCGGCGGGTTGTTTCTGGTCCCAGGGTTTCTGCTGGTCGGCATGCCGCCGCAGGTCGCGCTGGGCCAGGAGAAGCTGGTCAGTACCTTGGGCACGTTGGCTGCTATTCGAAACTTTCTGGCCAACAGCAGGATGGTCTGGCAGGTGGCGCTGGTCGGGGTGCCATTCTCGTTGCTTGGTGCCTACCTGGGCGCGCATCTGATCGTCTCCATCCCCCAGGAGACCGTAGGCAAGATCATCCTGGCGTTGATCCCGTTCGGCATCCTTATCTTCCTGACACCAAAGGACCGGCCAGTCGAGGAGCGTGAATTGTCATCGCGGGTGCTCTACACCGTAGTTCCGCTTACCTGCCTTGCCATCGGCTTCTATGACGGATTCTTCGGCCCGGGCACCGGCAGCATGTTCATCATTGCCTTCCACTACCTGCTGCGAATGGACCTGGTGTCCAGCTCGGCCAACTCCAAGACCTTCAATTTCGCCTCCAACATCGGTGCATTGGTGGCCTTCGTCATCGCCGGCAAGGTCGTGTACCTGCTGGCCCTGCCGCTGGTGGCCTGCAACATTCTCGGCAACCACCTGGGCAGTGCCCTGGCCCTGCGCAAAGGCAATGAAGTGGTGCGCAAGGCGCTGGTGTTCTCGATGCTCTGCCTGTTCACCAGCCTGGGCGTCAAATACCTGGTCTGACCCACCCATTTGGAGAAAACTGATGAAAACTGCATTCGTGACTGGCGCCTCTTCGGGGTTCGGCCGGGCCATCTGCCGCACACTGATTGCCAAAGGCTACCGTGTGCTGGGCGGCGCCAGGCGCCTGGACAAGCTGCAGGCGCTGGAGACAGAACTGGGGGTCAATTTCATCCCCCTGGCGTTGGACGTTACCGACCCGGTATCACTCGGGACGGCGATGGAGCAGATTGCCGATGCCAAGCTGCAGATCGACCTGCTGGTCAACAATGCCGGCCTGGCGCTAGGCGTCGACAAAGCCCA
>NZ_JABMCN010000079.1 GCF_013179515.1 Pseudomonas sp. CM27 | reverse complement strand
GACGCAGATGGGCTCGGTGCTGCCGCTGCTCACATCATCGACCGGGCTGGTGTTCGCCGCTTACCTGCCCGAGCGTGAAACCGTGGAGCTACGTGACCGCGAGCTGGCCGCCCTGCAGCATGGCGCCGATGACTACCAGCCGGTGCTGGCAGGCATTCGCGCGCGTGGCCTGCACCATGTGCATGGCCTGCTGATGCCAGGTGTCGATGCCCTCTCGGCCCCGGTATTCAATGCCATGGGGCAGATCGCTGCGGTGATGACGGTGGTCGGGCCGACGTCGATATTCCATGCCGACGAGCATGGCCCGGCGGCGCAACGGCTGCTGGCGGCAGCGCGTGAAACCAGCTGGCGCATGGGCTACTCACCCGCCGCCTGAGCGCCAGCGTCACTATTGCCCGATACGTAAAGGTGAATGTCATAAGCGGCTATTTTTCCCACAGGATCAACCGCTTATTCTTAACTCACTGGCCGGCATGAAGGGCTTCTCCCCCCCCGCCCTTCAGGCCTGCGAGGTTCACCGACGTAGATTTTGAAGCTCCTTGATCTGACGTCTCGATTGGCCGCTGCGGTTTGCAGCGGCCTTTTTTATTTGCCTTGAAAACAGGCAGTACAAATTTCAGCCCAACAGATACTTCTGCAGGTTATCCATCATCTGCTGCAGCGCCTGCAAACTGTCCTGCGGGTGCACCGCCCCTGCAAAATCACCGATCTGTGCCCACTGCTCCGCCACCTGCTCCGGGGTAAACCCTTCGCGCGGGTCAAAGCCCACGCCCAGGCTGCGCTCCCACCGGACCTTCCCCACCCACCCGCCACCGACCTCGAACAGTTCACCCGTACCCTGGCACTGCTCGCTACCCAGGTACACCACCAGCGGGCTTACCAGCTCCGGCTTGAGCCGCTCGAATATCTGCGGCGGGATCAGCCCTTCGGTCATGCGCGTGCCACCGGTGGGGGCGATGGCGTTTACCAGGATCCCGTGCTTGCGCCCTTCGATCGCCAGGGTGCGGGTGAGCCCGTACAGCCCCAGCTTGGCCATGCCGTAGTTGGCCTGGCCGAAGTTGCCGTATATGCCGGAGGTGGACGCAGTGAAGATCACTCGTCCCCAGTTCTGCTCGCGCAGGTGTGGCCAGGCAGCGCGGGTGACCTTGAAGGCGCCTTCGACATGCACCTGGTAGACCTGCTCCCAGTCACTGTCGTCCATCTTGTGGAACGTCCTGTCCCGCAGGATGCCGGCATTGTTCACCAGCACATCGACACGGCCGAAGCTGTCCAGGGCCTGCTCGACAATGCGTGCGCCGTGGCTGACCGAGTCATGGTTGGCGATGGCGCTGCCACCGGCGGCGCGGATCTGCTCCACCACCCGGTCAGCGGCAGAAGCGCTGGCACCTTCCCCGTGGGTGGAGCCACCGAGGTCGTTGACCACAACCCTGGCGCCGCGCGCGGCGAACAACAGCGCATGGGCACGGCCCAGGCCGCCACCGGCCCCGGTGACGATCACCACGCGATCTTGCAGATGGACAGGCTCGCTCATGCGCACGGCTCCAGGCTGGTTCAGGTCAGCCGAGTGTCCGCCGCCAGCGACAGGGGGGCAATCAAGCTCACCCAGGCTGAATGCCCGGCAATAACCCAGGGCGATGAGGCCGGGTCAGGACCAGGCCACCTTCTGCTGGAAGCAGCCAGGCGCCTGTTCCCGAAAGGCCAGGTAGTGGCGCAGCACCTGTACTGGCGCTTCGGTGTGCGGGTAATGGCCGATGCCCTGCAACTGCACGGTGTCCGGCTGCGGCACCAGTTGCTGGTAACGCTCGAGCATGTGCGCGCCGGACAGCGGGTCGACCACGCCATTGATCAAGCGCAGTGGCACGCTCGTGCGCTGCATCGCCCCGACCCAGCGTTCGCGGTACACACTGCGCTCGGACATGTACCCCACCAGCTTGTGCAGGATGCGCGTGCCCCGGTTGGCGACGATCAGGCTCCAGAAATCATCCAGCGCACTTTCACTGGGGTGAGTGCACGGGCCGTAGATCTGGGTCACGTTGCGCACCAGGTCGTCACGCCCGAACGAGCGCCCTACCAGCCAGCCAAACCGGCTGAGCAGCAGCTTCTGAATCAGCAGCGTGCGGCAACTTTCGGGGAACAACCCGCTATTGAGAAACACGCAACTGGCTACGTCGGCGCGCTGTTCATGGTGGCGCGCCAGCAGCTCCTGAGCCACGCTGCCGCCGTAGTCGTGGGCCAGCAGATGCACAGGCTGGTCGACCTGCAGGTGACCGAGCAGGGCCTGCTGCAAGTCTGCCTGCTCGATCAGGCTGTAGGTATGATCGACCGGTTTGGCCGAATCGCCAAAGCCGAGCATGTCACAGGCGATAACCCGGAAGCGTTGGGTCAAGGGCCCCCACAGGTAGTGCCAGTCCCAGCTGGCGGTGGGGAAGCCGTGTAGAAGCAGCAGGGGCTCTCCTTGCCCCGCGGTCCAGTAGCGGATGCTCTGGCCCCGGAAGATGAAACTCTGTCCCCGGGTACGCCAGACGCACAATGGAATCTCGGCCATGGGCATCAGAGCGGTCCCGGTGAAGTGGTGTTGACGGAATAGGGCAAGGCTGCGGTCATTGCATGTCACCTCGGCACTTACATGTGCTCTCTATGTCGAGGCTGAGTCTAGCCAGCAGCCCGCGGGCTGGAACTTGCGTTGCCAGCCAGCTTGATGACTTGGCGAGTCAGTGGCACGAACGGTCACCGCAGCATGCGCGTGAAGCTTCGAATCAGGCCTGCAACGCTTGAGCAAGCTCAGCCAGCCAAGGCTCGGCATCGGTCTCCGGGGTGACCGTCTCGCTGGCATCCAGGCGCAGCATGGGTTGCACTTCGTTCACGCCCAACTCGGCAAACAGCTCGCGCATCTGCTCACCGCCACCGCAATAGGTATCGCCATAGCTGGAATCGCCCAGCGCGATCACCGCGCCCGGCAAACCACGCCAGGCCGCAGGCAGGGTGTCACGAATGCTGCTGTACAACGGCATGAGGTTATCCGGCAATTCACCCATGCCGGTGGTCGAGGTCACGGCCAGCAAGGCTTGCGGGGCAAACCCCTCAAGGTCCTGCAGGGTGGCACGCGCAGCATGCCAGGCCTCCAGGCCCGCAGCCTTGAGCAGCGATTCGGCATGGCGGGCGACTTCTTCGGCGGTGCCATAGACCGATCCGGAAATAATGGCGACTTTCATCGGGTAGAGGATTCCGAAACTGAGTGAAAACGTAGGATACTAGCATCCAGCAATGGCAAAAGGCCGCCTCTACCAAAGTCGCCATCTCCGCCCTTCTTCGCACCCTCATTGCTCAGGGCCAGAACATGATCAACGCGCAGTTGCTGCAATCCATGGTCAATGCGTCCAATGACGGTATCGTGGTCGCCGAACAGGAAGGCGACGACACCATCCTCATCTACGTGAACGCCGCGTTTGAACGCCTGACCGGCTACAGCCGTGACGAGATCCTCTATCAGGATTGCCGTTTCCTGCAGGCCGACGACCGCGATCAGCTTGGCCGTGCGCGTATCCGCAAGGCCCTGGCCGAAGGCCGCCCCTGCCGCGAGGTGCTGCGCAATTATCGCAAGGACGGCAGCGCCTTCTGGAATGAGCTGTCGATCACCCCGGTGCGCAATGACGCCGACCAGCGAACCTACTTCATCGGCATTCAGAAAGACGTCAGCCGGCAGATCGAGCTGGAACGGGAACTGGCGGAGCTGCGCGCTCGTCTACAATCCGACGAGCGTGTCTGAACCAAACGCCCCATTCACGGTCAACCCAGTTGAAGAAATCGCCACCACCGAGTTCGATCATGCAAGCAGACCCGCTCCTGACCCAGGACGAGCTGGACTTCATTCAGAACATGCAGCATTCGCCGCAGTTGAACCTGGCCGACTCCATGTCGAGCCTGCTGGTCAATGGCGACCGCAAAATCCAGAGCTTGCTCACCCGCCTGGTGGCCAACGAGCAGGTGACCTTGCAGGCCCAGTTCAACAACCAGCAGATCAGTTTCCCACTGCAACTGGTGGAGGACGAGTTCCACGCGCTGCACCTGCAACTGGGCTCACCGGAAATCTACGAAGACGGCCCCATGATGCGCCCTTGGCGCCTGTCGATGGACCAGCCGAGCGCGCTGCTCGATGCCCATGACCAGGCAAGCGGCCTGTGGGTGCGTGATATTTCGTTCAAAGGTGTGCTGCTGGAAGTGCGTGACCTGCCAACGGCACCCGCCCGTTTCGAACTGCGCTTCGCCCCGGGCGACATCCCTCCTATCGAACTGCACGGCACTTTGGGCCGACGTATTGGCCCGGACCTGGCGGCCTACGACCTCAGCCAAGGCCCAGCCGAAGAAATCGAGCGCCTGCGCGACTATATTCTCCAGGCCCATCGCCGGGCACACCCCGAACTGCACAATCAGGTATCGAGCTGACCGGCCAGGAACTGCCGCAAACGCTGACGCATCACGCTACTTTGCGCACCCAGGCAGGCGACCGGGCTGCCCGCCAAGCTGTCCTGTGCCGCTTCCGCCGCTTCACCGGCCAGTAACAACGGGCACTCCAGCACCGCCGCCAGGCGCGTCAGGCGCCGGGTGATTTCGCTTGTGGGTGACTGATGGGAAAACAGCACCAAGGCGTCCGGTTTCAGGCGTTCGCATACCAGCGCCAGCTCCTGCAGCGGCTGCCCGCTCGCGAGCGGCGCCACACCAATTTCTTCGCAGCCCAGGGTCAGGCTGGTCACCAGCAATTCCAGTTCGTGGCATTGACCCGGCAAAGGTGCCAGCAGCACCGTGCGGCTGCGCGGCACATGGGCAAGCTGCAGGCGGGCAAACACCCGGCAACGCAGGAACTGGTCGAGGAACAGCCACTCGCTGGCCTGCCCGTAGCCGCGCTGGTCGACCACCAGGTCTTGCCATACCGGCATGAACACCTCGGCAAACACCTGATCCAGCGTACTCGCGGCGAACACCTCATCGAACAGGCGGTGCAGGCGCGCCTGATCGAAACGTTGCACCGCCTGGCGAGCCTGGTGCTGCCAGTGCAGCCAAGTGTCTGTCGCACGGCCTGCCTGCCCGGCCAGGGCATGGCCGCGGGCGAGGATACTGCCCACTTTGCTCACCGCCACACCGCGCTCCAGCCAGCCAAGAATACGGCGGATGTCGTCGATATCGGCTTGGGAGTACAGACGGTGACCACTGTCGGTACGGGTTGGTTGAATCAGGCCATAGCGGCGCTCCCACGCGCGCAGGGTCACAGCGTTGACGCCTGTCAGGCGAGAAACTTCACGGATCGGAAACAGCTCCTGCTGCTCCATGGCCATCTCGATCAGCGGATCACGTCCCTGTTCGTTCATCTGCTCGGGCACCCTGGGTGGGTAAGTTGAACAACTAGTCTACTACGACAGCAACGGCCACAGGACACAGCCATCAGCCTGCTGAACCGAGCCGCCGAGGGCAGGCCACCCATGCGCCAAACAGTTCGGGTATGCTGGGCAGCAACCAACGGACAGACAAGTTGACCAGCCCGAACATGAACAGCCCCATTCTCGTAACCGGAGCCAGCCAGCGCGTCGGGCTGGCCCTGGCCCTTGAACTGGCCCAGGCCGGCCATACGGTGGTCAGTGCCAGCCGCAGCACCCAGCCAGCAGCAGCGCATCCGAACATCGTGCAGTTCCAGGCCGACCTGTGCCAGGCGGCCGACCGCCTGGCGCTGATCGACCACCTGCACAACCATTACGACGGCCTGCGCGCCATCATCCACAACGCCTCGCTGTGGCTCGATGACGGCCTGGACAACCTCGAGACCATGTTCCGCCTGCACGTCGAAGCGCCCTACCACCTCAACCTGGCCCTGGGCGAGCTGCTGACCAAGGTGGACAAGGCCGATATCATCCATATCTGCGACGAGACTTCTTCGCGCGGCAGCAAAAGCCACATTGGCTACGCCGCGACCAAGGCCGCGCTGCAGAACATGGTGCTGTCGTTCGCCGAAAAATATGCGCCCAAGGTGCATGTGAACGGTATCCTGCCCGGGCTGCTGATCCTCAAGGAAGGGGGTGACGAAGCCTACCGCCAGCAGACCCTGAACAAGGCCCTGCTGCAGTTCGAACCCGGTGCCGGCCCGCTGATCGAGACGGTCAAGTACCTGCTCGCCAGCCAGTACAGCACCGGCAGCCAGGTGGTCATCAACGGTGGCCGCCACCTGAAGAACCGCATGACCTGAGAGAAACCCCATGACCCCACAACAACAGCTCGAACTCGAGGCCGCCGCGTTCCGGCGCCTGGTCGAACACCTGCAGAAACGCACCGACGTGCAGAACATCGACCTGATGAACCTGTCCGGTTTCTGCCGTAACTGCCTGTCCAAGTGGTACAAGGCCGCGGCTGACGAGCGTCAGCTCGACCTGAGCCTGGATGACGCCCGCGAAGCGGTGTACGGCATGCCTTACGCCGAGTGGAAAGCCCAACACCAGAAAGAAGCCAGCGCCGAGCAACACGCGGCGTTTGAAAAAGGAAAACCTCGTGACTGATCTGAACTCCCTGCGCGCCAGCCTGGCCGGCGGCCAACACGTGTTTGCCGACACCCTGGCATTCATTGCCGAGCACTACAGTTACCAGCCGCAGGCCTTCAACAATGGCGGCGTGGAGAACGCTGCAGGGCAAAACGAAGGGTCGTGCAAGACCCTGGGCCTGGCCGTGCTGGAAGGCCTGAGCGACCAGGAAGCGCTGTTGGCCTTTGGCGAGCATTACCGTGATGTGCTGGCCACGCCTGAGGGTAGCGACCATGGAAATATCCGTGCGCTGATCACGCATGGGCTGGCGGGCGTCAAGTTTGCAGCGCAGCCGCTGTCGCGCAAGGCTTGAGATTGCCGGGGCTGCTTTGCAGCCCATCGCCGGCAAGCCAGCTCCCACAGGAATCGCGCCAGCCAGTCTATGTTGGGCAACACAGAGCTCCAATGGGCATCTCACTGACCTCAGGCTGAGGCAAGCCCTGTGGAAGCTGGCTTGCCGGCGATGAGGCCAGAGCCAGCAGCATCAGCTCATGATCCTTCCTGGCACCCCACCTTCCAACCCTCCAGCCTGCAACCACTGCAACGCCACCGGCCACAAACTTTCGCGAAACCGGTCATGGAAAAACGCGAAATGGCCGATGTCCTTCACTGAGATATCCACAGGGGCGATGCGCAGGTGCCGGCGTTCGGCATGCTGCAGATAGCCCAGCAACCGCTCGGTCGCCGCCACCGTGCCGAACGGGTCATCAGTCAAGCTGATAGCCAGCGTCGCCGCCCGCACCTGGGCGAACGGTAGCGCAGCCAGGCCACGCCCGCTGGGGCGTTGCTCATAGCGCGGGGTACGGGTGGTCCAGTCCTGCACCACGCCGGACGGCGTATCCTCCAGCCAACCCAGGCGTTTGCCGGGAAAATAGCCGAACACCCGGGTCAGCAGCGGCATCACCACATGCCACTTGCCCAACAGCTGCCAGCGCTGGCCCGCTGCGTAATCGCGCCAGTAGGCGAACTGCGCCCCCACCATCACCACCCGCCGTATCTGCCCCGCCGACGGCGCCAGGCCCACCGCACAACCACCGAAACTGTGCCCAACCACGTCCACCGGCTGGCCGGGGAAATGGGCGGCTGCATGCGCCAGCATGGCTTCGAAATCCAGCTGGCCCCAGTCGCTCCAGGTCGCCTGAAAGCCACGCAACGAAGCTGGGCGGGATTCACCGATGCCACGGTAATCGTAGGTCAGCACATCGCAGCCCTGGGCGAACAGGTAGTCGGCAAAACGGGAGTAATAGCGGCAGCGTACCGAAGTGGCAGCGTTGATGATCACCAGCGGGCGCTGGGGGTCAGGCTTGGCGTGGCGCCAGCGGAACCCGCCGAGGTTATAGCCGTCGGCTGTGGCCTGGCGAAACGGGGTGGCGGGTTGGGTGTGGCTACTCATGGCGCATTCCCTGTTGTTGTGCGCCAAAACTAGCAAAAATCATACAGCCTGTACCGGCCATTTCGCGGCGGTTCGACGCCTCGATGAACCCGCTCCCACATGGGATTGTTTGCCGGTACAGGCTGAAAGGATTACAGCTCGATGCAGTCGAACTTCACATCGGTGGCCACGTCTTCGTCGTAGTTGACGTCAGCGCGCTCGAAGCCGAACAGGTTGAGGAACTGCTTCTTGTAGCCGGCATAGTCGGTCAGCTGGAACAGGTTCTCGGTTGTCACCTGCGGCCACAGGGCCTTGCAGTCGTTCTGTACGTCGTCGCGCAGCTCCCAGTCGTCCAGACGCAGGCGGCCCTTTTCGTCGACTTCGGCCGGCGCACCATCGGCGCGATACAGACGGTCGCGATACATGCGGTCCAGTTGGTCCTGGGTGCCTTCGTGAACACCTTTCTCCTGCATGATCTTGAACACCATCGACAGGTACAGCGGCATCACCGGAATGGCCGAGCTGGCCTGGGTGACCACAGACTTCAGTACGGCCACGTTGGCACCGCCTTTCACTTCGCCGGCCAGCTTCTGGTTCAGGCGCAGGGCGGTGTCGTCCAGGTCCTGCTTGGCCTGGCCCAGCGCACCGTGCCAGTAGATCGGCCAGGTGATGTCACTGCCGATGTAGCTGAAGGCCACGGTACGGGCACCTTCGGCCAGCACGTCGGCGCCGGCCAGGGCGTCGATCCACAGCTGCCAGTCCTGGCCGCCCATGACGGTAACGGTGTCGGCAATTTCCTGTTCGGTGGCCGGCTCGATGCTGGCCTCGATGATGGTGTCCTTGTTGGTGTCGATGGCGGTCGACTTGTACGGCTGGCCGATCGGCTTGAGCGCGGAGCGGATCACTTCACCGCTCTGCGGCAGCTTGCGCACTGGCGAGGCCAGCGAGTAGATGACCAGGTCGACCTTGCCGCCCATTTCGTTCTTGATCAGCTCGATGACCTTGGCACGGGCTTCGTCGGAGAACGCGTCACCGTTGATCGATTTGCTGTACAGGCCTTCGGCCTTGGCAAACTTGTCGAAGGCGGCGGAGTTGTACCAGCCAGCGGTGCCGGCCTTGGTCTCGGTGCCTGGCTTTTCGAAGAACACGCCCAGGGTGTCGGCCTTGAAGCCGAAGGCTGCGGTGATGCGGGCTGCCAGGCCGTAGCCGCTGGAAGCACCGATGACCAGGACCTTCTTCGGGCCATCCTCGCGCACGCCCAGCTTGCGGGTGGCTTCGATCTGGTCACGGACGTTGAGCTCGCAGCCCTTCGGGTGAGTCGTGGTGCAGATGAAACCGCGAACCTTAGGATGAATGATGGCCAATGTCTGTACCTCGTCAGGTTTATGCAGGGAAGCGCCACCTTGGGCGATTCCGATTGATCAGAGGGTGAGACTACCCCCGCAGGTTATCCGACACATATTACGGGGTGATCCGAGGGATGCAAAACAGTGGTTTACCTGCACCGGCCCCATCGCCGGCAAGCCAGCTCCCACAAAGACGGCGCAGACCTTCAGCACCGCTGGGTACTTGTGGGAGCTGGCTTGCCGGCGATGGGGCCCGTGCAGGCAAACTCACGCTTAGGCCAAAGCCCCCCTCAACCAATCCAGAAACTGCCTGGCCAACAGGTCATCCTGACTATCCCGGTGCACCAGGCAGGCCCACGCCGGCCCGCGCACCCGCTGCACCGACAACGCCTGCAACCGCCCCTCCTCCACCGCCCGCCGCGCCAGCAGCTGGCTGACCAGAGCCACCCCCAACCCTTCGCTGGCGGCATCCAGCAACAGCCCGGGGTCGGAGAAATTCAGCCCCTTGCCCTGCTGCCCCACATCCTCCCCGCCTTCCAGCTGCCAGTGGCTCCAGTCCATTTCCCGCTCGCCGTGCAAGGTGGTGCGCGCGCTTGCCGCCAGCAGCGAAGGGTGACAGGCCGGGTACAGCAGGTCCTGGTGCAACACGCTGAAGCTGCATTCGGCCTGGGCACTGAGGTCGTCGCGGATGGCCAGGTCGATGGTCTCGGTGGCCATGTCCGGCACCTCGAAACTGGTGAACAGCCACAGGTCGACCTGCGGGCAACGCTGGTGAAAGTCGGCCAGGCGCGGCAGCAGCCAGTGCCTGGCAAACGCCGGGCTGGTATTGACGACCAGCTGGTTGGGCTTGCGGTACTGGTCCAGCCGGCGAATGCCCACGGCCAGGTGCTGCAACAACGACTGCGTGGTGCTGAGCAGGTCGTGCCCGGCATCGGTCAGGCTCACGCTACGCCCGCTGCGATGGAACAACGGCTGCTCAAGGTAGGTTTCCAGGCTGCGGATCTGCTGACTGATGGCCGACTGGGTCAGGTTCAGCGCCTCGGCAGCCTTGTGAAAACTGCCCAGCCGCGCTGCGGCCTCGAAACCGCGCAGGGCATTCAGGGGTGGCCAGTGTTTAAGCATTATTGATAAGCCCTGCTGATCAGATATGCGCTAAATCTATCGTTTGTCGCCAAGCAATCCTAGCCATAGCATGGACATCAACACCCGCGACGGCGGGCTTCGTTGATAAAAATCCTTAATAGATTGGAGTTCACTATGCACCTGTCCCCCGACAGCGGCTGGCGCATGTCCGCCGAATGGACCCGCCACGCTGCAACCTGGATGGTCTGGCCGCACAACCGAGGGCTGTGGGAAGCCGGTTGGCGGGTGACCCTGGCCGACGTCCAGCGTGACTATGCACGGGTCGCAGCCGCCATCGCCCGCTTCGAACCGGTAAAAATGGTGGTCGACCCATCGGCCCTGGAAAGCGCGCGTGCCCTGTGCAGCGCCAATATCGAACTGATCGAACTGGTCGTGGACGACAGCTGGTGCCGTGACAGCGGCCCAAGCTTCATCTGGCACCCGCAGCATGGCCTGGCCGGGCTGAGCTGGCGTTTCAATGCCTGGGGCGGCAAGTCGCAACATGGCCATGACCGCAGCCTGGGTCGGCGCATCCTTGACCAGCTGGGTCTGGACGGCTTCAGCACGCCGCTGTGCAACGAGGGCGGTGCAATTCATGTTGATGGCGAAGGCACGCTGATCACCACCGAGTCGGTGCTGCTCAACCCCAACCGCAACCCAGGCGTGAGCAAGGCTGAGTTCGAGGCCTGCTTCGCCCGGTACCTGGGTATCAGCAAGACCATCTGGCTGCCGGGTGACCCGCAATACGTCACCGGCGACATGACCGACGGCCATGTCGACGGCGTCTGCGCATTCGCCCGCCCAGGCGTGTTGCTGGTCGACGCTACCCATGACGCGCATTCGGTGTACGCCGAAGTGGTGCGCGAAAACCGCCGCGCCCTTGAGCTCGCCACCGATGCCCGGGGCCGCCATTTCGAACTGCTCGACCTGTACGAGGCCAGCGATGCTGTCGATCCGGGCGCCGAGGTGTTCTGTGCCTCCTACACCAACTTCTACATCGCCAATGGCGCGATCATCATGCCCGCCTACGGTATCGCCGCCGACCAGGAGGCCGCTGCGCAACTGGCCCACGCCTTCCCTGGCCGCGAGATCGTGCCCGTGCGTATCGACCACATCGCCCACGGCGGTGGTGGCATCCATTGCATCACCCAGCAACAGCCGCAGGTGCAGCCATGAGCCTGTTGCGCGTGGCCACCACGCAAATGCCATGCAGCTGGAACCTGCCCGACAACCTCGAGCGCGCCGAGCAACTGGTACGCCAGGCCGCCGCCAAAGGTGCCCAGGTGATCCTGCTGCAAGAGCTGTTCGCCACCCCGTACTTCTGCATCGAAAACCACCAGCACCAGGCCCTGGCGCAGCCTTACCCCGACAGCCCGATCCTGCAGCGCTTCGCGGCGCTGGCCGGCGAGCTGGGCGTGGTACTGCCGCTGAGCTGGTACGAGTGCGCCGGCAATGCCTTCTTCAACTCGCTGAGCGTGGCCGACGCTGACGGTCGCCTGCTCGGCGTTTACCGCAAGACCCACATCCCCAATGCCATCGGCTACCAGGAAAAGGAGTACTTCAGCCCCGGTGACACCGGCTTCAAAGTCTGGGACACCGCCTTCGGCCGCCTGGGCATTGGGATCTGCTGGGACCAGTGGTTTCCCGAGACGGCCCGCTGCCTGGCACTGATGGGCGCCGAAGTGCTGCTGTTCCCCACCGCCATCGGCTCCGAGCCCGGCTGCGCCGAACTGGACTCACGCGACCATTGGCAGGTGGCCATGCGCGGCCACGCCGCCGCCAACCTGCTACCGGTGGTCGCGGCCAACCGCGTTGGCGAGGAAGTCGCAGCCAGCGACACATCGCTGGCCATGCGCTTTTATGGCTCGTCGTTCATCTGCGACCACAAGGGCGCCATGCTTGCCGAGGCCGACCGCGACAGCAGTGGCATCTGGCTGCACGACCTGGACCTGCAGCGCATGCGCGAGGACCGCCTGAGCTGGGGCATCTACCGTGATCGCCGCCCAGAAATGTACGCCCCGCTGCTGACCCTGGATGGCACGCACCCACACACCCTGAGGGCCTGAGCATGAAACGCCACGTTCTAGCCGCATTGGCGCTGGTCGCCTGCACCAGCCAGGCCCAGGCCGAGCAGCCCGTGCTGCGCCTGTACAACTGGGCAGACTATTTTGCCGAGGACACCCTCAAGCAGTTCACAGCCGAAACCGGTATTCAGGTGATCTACGACGTCATGGACGGCAGCGAGGTGCTCGAAGCCAAGCTGATGTCGGGGCGCAGCGGCTACGACCTGGTGTTCCCCGGTGATACCGTGGCCGAGCGCCTGATGCGCGCCGGCAGCCTGCAGCCGCTGGACCACAGCCGCCTGGAAGCGCTGGACGACATCGAGCCCGGCCTGCGCAAACTGCATGCCCAGTACCCCAAGGCCAGCCAGGCCACCGTCCCTTACACCTGGGGCACCATCGGCCTGACGGTGAATGCCGACAAAGTACGCGAGCGCATGCCCGATGCGCCGCTGGACAACCTCGACCTGCTGTTCAAGCCCGAGCTGGCTGCCAAGTTCGCCGATTGCGGCATCTCGGTGATCGACTCGCCCGACGAGGTGCTGGCCGTGGTCCTCAACTACCTGGGCCGCGAGCCACGCAGTGCCAAGCGTGAGGACCTGGCTGCCGCCAGCGAACTGCTCAAGGCCATCCGCCCGTACGTGCGCAAGCTCCAGTCGCAACCGGTGACCGAACTGGTCAACGAGAACCTGTGCCTGTCGCTGGGCTACAGCGGCGATGTGATCCAGGCGCAGCGCACCGCCGAGGGCGCCGGCAAGCACCTCGACTTCCAGTACCGCGTGCCCCGCCAGGGCACCACGGTATGGATGGATACCATGGCGATCCCTGCCGATGCCAGGCACCCGGAATACGCCTATCGTTTCATCAACTTCGTCATGCGCCCGGCAAACATGGCTGCCATCAGCAATTTCACCGGCTACCCCACCGCCAGCGCCAAGGCGCGCCAGGCCGTGGACCCGCGGATGCGTGACAACCCCGACATCTACCTCGACCAAGCCACCTATGCCCGGCTGATCCCGGGCCGCGATATCCCACAGGCCGACATGCGTGCACGCATGCGCGTGTGGACGCGCTTCAAGACTGCACAGGACTGAGCCATGCCAACCCGTAGAACCGTACTGCAACTGTCGCTGGCTGCCGGCCTTGGCGCCGGCCTTGGCCTGCCGCTGGCCCTGGCCCGCGCTGAACAACCGGGGCGCTGGTTCATGCCGGACGAAGGCGAGCCACAGCAGCGAGCCTTCATCGCCTTTGGTGCCCAGGATGCCATCTGGGAGGACTTCACCGCCGACGTGCAAGCCACCCTCGGTCGGATTGCCCAAGCCATCGCCCGCTATCAGCCGGTGACGGTGTTCTGCCGGGCCAGCCAACGCAAGCTGGCCGAGCAGCACTGCGCCAGCCACCGCACAAGCTTTGTCGAGTGCGAGCTGGATGACATATGGATGCGCGATAGCGGCGCCAACTTCGTCGTCGATGATGACGGCGCCCTGGCGGCGGTGGATTTCAACTTCAACGGCTGGGGCAACAAGCAGCGCCACCGCAACGATGCCCGACTGGCCAAGCGCGTTGCCACCCTGGCTGGCGCTCGCTACCAGCGCAGCGAACTGGTGGGTGAAGGTGGCGCCATTGAAGTGGATGGGCACGGGACCGGCATCATGACCGAGAGCAGCTGGGTCAATGCCAACCGTAACCCAGGCTGGAGCAAGGCCGAGGTCGAGGCCGAGCTCAAGGCGCGCCTGGGCCTGAGCAAAGTCATCTGGTTGCCGGGCATCGCCGGGCAAGACATCACCGATGGACATGTGGATTTTTATGCCCGCTTCGTACGGCCAGGGATAGTGATTGCCAACGTGGACAACGATCCGGATTCATATGACTACGCCGTGACGCGCAAGCACCTGGCGATTCTGCAACGGGCTACCGATGCCGAAGGTCGCAAACTGCAGGTACACGTGGTGTCGCCGCCGCAGCGCGGTCGACGCAACAGGTTCAGCAAAGGCAATGATGACTTTGCGGCGGGGTACATCAATTATTTCGTGATCAACGGCGCTGTCATTGCGCCGCAGTTTGGCGATGCGCCGGCGGATGAGAAAGCACGGGCGCTGCTGGCGGCGTTGTATCCGGGGCGGGATATCGTACAGCTGGACATTGATGCCATTGCTGCCGGGGGTGGCGGGATTCACTGTGTTACCCATCAATGCCCGGCTGTCTAGCACAGTCAATCGCGGTGCCGTCGGCGCCCGGTGATCATCGACAACGGCAGGTTCTCGCGCAGACGCACGCTCTCGTAGATGGCCGCCGACACATGCACGCAGACCAGCGCCAGCACGGCGTTGGCCAGCCAGCTGTGTACATCGTTGGGCCAGTCGGCGCCCCACAGCACATCCACCTCCTGCGATGCCCAGCCGGTCAGGCCAAGCCCGGCAATGCCGGCCAGCATCAGCAGCATCACCAGTGCGCCGATCGGCGAATGCCCCAGGCGGTGGCAAGGCTCCCCACGCAGCAGCGCCCGGGCATGCCATGCCAACCGCGCCGGGGTAGGCCAGAAATCGACCCAGCGCGCACTGCGCGGCCCGACGAAACCCCAGACCAGGCGCAGGAGCACACAGGCCAACGCGTAGTAGCCCAGCCACTGATGCCAGTCGTCGCCCTCTTCGTTGAAAAAGTAGTTGGCAAAGAACACGGCCGCGATCGACAGGTGGCACAGCCGCAGGAGCGGGTCCCACAGCTGCACCGTGCCAGCGCTGTTCAATCGTGGTACTCGGTCTTCACTGCCTTGCCGCTCACCGGATCATGGTAGATCTCGACCTTGCGGCCATCCTTGTCGAAACCATAGATCTCGTAGCAGTTGCCTTTGGTGACCTTGAACTTGTTGATCTTGTAACCCTGCTCCTTGAGCTGCTGCTGAAACTTGCCCTGGTCTTGCCAGGTGCTCTTTTCAGCGGTGGTGCACTGGGTGGCGGCGAATGCTGTGCTGCTGCCGATCAGGAGGGTCAGAGCGATCAGTATGCGCATGGGCATATGCTCCATTCAGTTGGGTTGAAACAGCACATCCATTAGCGTAGATGGGGTGGCCATATTGCGCCCATTCATTTGTTTTTCACATCAATCGCAAAGAAAAACAAACTTAACAAATAAGCCAAAGCCGCCGATGCTTGGAGCATTACGCCCATCGCACGGAGAACAACAACATGAACGACGTGGTCATCGTCGCCGCAACCCGTACCGCCATCGGCAGCTTCCAGGGCGCCCTGGCCACTGTGCCTGCGGTAGACCTCGGCGCCGCCGTGATCAGGCGCCTGCTGGAGCAGACCGGGCTGGACCCGGCACAGGTCGACGAAGTGATCCTCGGCCAGGTGCTCACCGCCGGCGCCGGGCAGAACCCTGCACGCCAGGCCGCGATCAAGGCCGGCATGCCCTTCAGCGTGCCGGCCCTGACCCTTAACAAGGTCTGCGGCTCGGGCCTCAAGGCCCTGCACCTGGCGGCCCAGGCCATCCGTTGCGGTGACGCCGAGGTGGTGATTGCCGGTGGCCAGGAGAACATGAGCCTGGCCCCTTACGTGATGCCCTCGGCCCGTACCGGTCAGCGCATGGGCCATGGCCAGCTGATCGACAGCATGATCACCGATGGCCTGTGGGATGCGTTCAACGACTACCACATGGGCATCACCGCCGAAAACCTGGTGGCCAAGTACGGCCTCAGCCGTGAACAGCAGGATGCCTTCGCCGCCGAATCGCAGCGCAAAGCGGTGGCGGCTATCGAGGCTGGCCGTTTCGATGACGAAATCACCCCAATCGTGCTACCGCAGAAAAAGGGCGACCCAAAGGTGTTTGCCCGTGACGAACAACCTCGCACGGACACCACCGCCGAATCCCTGGGCAAACTGCGCCCGGCGTTCAAGAAGGATGGCAGCGTCACCGCAGGCAATGCTTCCAGCCTGAATGACGGCGCCGCCGCCGTGCTGCTGATGAGTGCCAGCAAAGCCAAGGCGTTGGGCTTGCCGGTGCTGGCCAGGGTGGCGGCGTATGCAAGCGCCGGTGTAGACCCGGCGATCATGGGTATCGGCCCGGTTTCGGCCACCCAGCGCTGCCTGGACAAAGCCGGCTGGCAGTTGGCCGATCTGGACCTGATCGAAGCCAACGAAGCCTTTGCCGCGCAAGCGCTGGCCGTGGGCAAGGCACTGGAGTGGGATGCTTCGCGGGTCAACGTGAATGGCGGGGCGATTGCCCTCGGCCACCCGATTGGGGCGTCCGGGTGCCGGGTACTGGTGACCTTGCTGCACGAGATGATCAAGCGCGATGCCAGGAAAGGCCTGGCTACCCTGTGCATTGGCGGTGGCCAAGGGGTGGCTCTGGCGATCGAGCGTTGATCCCGGATTGATTTGAGCCGGCATTCCAAGGGTTTTACGTAGCCTGCCCTGGCCACCCATGATCAAGCCGCGATGCGGTTCTGCTGCAGCTCCGCCGCCAGCGCCGCCACTTGCTGGCATTTCTGCACGGCCAACTCCACCGGGCTGCGCAGCAGCGAGCAGGAGGGCGCCAGCCACAGCCGCTCACCCAGGCGCTCGTGAGCATCACGCAGCAGGTTCAGGGTCGTTTGCCGGTCGCAAGGTGCGGCATCGGCGCCGTCGATCAGGCCCAGCGACAACACCTTGTAGGTCGGCAGGCGATCAAGGATGGTCGGGTACTGCTCAGGGGCCTGGACCAGGTCGATATGCAGGCCATCGACCGGCAGGTTGGCGGCCAGGCCGAGGTTGCCATCCAGGCCACCGGAGTAAGTGGCGATCAGCTTTTTCAGCGGAGCGCGCTGAAGAATGTTGTAGACGCGCTCGTAGGCGTTTTTCCAGTCCTGTGGCAGCGCCTGGGCGAGGATCGGCTCATCGATCTGCACCCATTCGACGCCCAGGGCAGCCAGGCGGTTGAGGGCCTGGTCATACACTGGCAGCAGGCGATCGAGCAGCTCCAGCTTGTCGCAGTCGCCGCCGTGGGTCTTGCCCAGCCACAGGTAGGTCAAAGGGCCGATCAGCACCGGCTTGACCGTATGACCAAGCGCCTTGGCTTGCTCCACTTCTTCGAAGAGATGCTCCCAGTTCACGGCAAACGGCTGATCCCCAGTGGCCAGCGCGTGATCGCCCCATGCCGTGTTGCCGAGTGACAGCAGCTCGATGCCGGCGTCTTTCTGCATCTGCCAGTGGCGCGCACGCAGCTCGAGGTCACCTTCGATATGTGGAAAGCCCAGGTTGTGTGCCAGTGCCATGTGTTGTCCCTTAGCCTGCATAAATGAATAAGAGAATTTTCCGGCGGATGGCCTTTTGAAACAAACTCATTAAATTTGAGATGAACTCAAGAATTTCTCATGATCATGTTTCACGACCGGTACGGGCCTGTGTGTCTCATTCAGAGCACCACCCTGCGCATCCGGACATGACCTGACCCGTCTTCTGCCGCACAATGCCACCCTGACCAAACCAGGTGCCCGGCCCCATGAGCCTGCTGAAAACCGCGCTGCGCGAACAACACTTCGTCTGCGTCATGGAGTTCGTCCCCAAGCCTTCCGCAGAACGCTTCGCCGCCATGGAGGCGATCATGGCCCGTGCGCACCTGTGCGGCTGGCCGATGACCGTGGCCATTGGCGACCGTGTCGGCAGCCCGCTGGACATGTCGCCGCTCGACGCCCACGCCTCGTTCAGCAAGCCACTGCCGGTGCTGCCGCACTTTTCCGGCAAGGACCGCGAGCGCCAGCACCTGCTCGCGCAATTGCAACGCATGGACGCTGCCGGCCTTGACCAGCTGTTGCTGCTCACGGGCGACCGCCTGCCCGGCCACCAGCCAGGCCAGCGGCCGGTACGCTATCTGGAGTCGGTCGCCGCACTGCAGATCGCCCGTCAGGCTTGCCCACACTGGTTGCTTGGCGCCGCGCTCAACCCGTTCAAGTACTGCGAAGAAGAAGGCGGCGCCCAGTATTTCAAGGCCGAGAAAAAACTGGCGGCGGGTGCCGACTTTCTCACCCTGCAACTGGGCTTCGATGCCGACAAGCATCAGGAAGCCATGCACTGGATGAACCGCCAGGCCTCGCCCAAGCCAATGCTCGCCTGCCTGATGAGCCTGACCCATGGGCGTGCGGCCATGCTCGACCACGTGGCGGGCGTGACCGTGTCGCCGTCCATGCATGACATGCTCGAAGCCGAAGCGGCACAGTCCAAGGCGTTTACCCAGGCGCGCAGCGTCGACCGCCTGGCCTTGCAGATCATCGGTGTGAAGCTGATGGGCTACGCCGGGGTGCACTTGTCGGGAATTCATGAGCTCAAGCAATTGCTGGCCCTGGAGGCCCGCATCGAGCATTGGCAAACGCAGGTCCACACGCTGGAGCAGTGGGCACCCGCCTGGCACGAAAGCTGGCAGCTGCCCGGTCTGCCGGCAGTCAGTTTCCATCCGCCGCAGGCCGCATGGCGCGCGGGCGAGTCGCGGATCGATGCCTCATTCAAGGAGAAAGCGCGCTATCACCTCATGCATGGCATGCATTCACTGCTGTTCAGCCGCGGCAACGCCTTGAGCAAGGCTTTTGGTTGGGCGGTGAGCCAGCCACTATGGGCAACGCGCCTGGGCGCACAAGTGCTGCACAGTGTGGAGCGCAGCGTGAAGCGCCCGCTGCTGGGTTGTGACACCTGCGGCACCTGCCGCCTGGAAGATACCTTGTATATCTGTCCGGAATCCTGCCCCAAGGGCCTGGCCAACGGCCCCTGCGGGGGGACCGCGCTGAACCGCTGCGAGTTCGGCGACCGCGAGTGCATACACAGCATCAAGTACCGCACTGCCAAGGCGGTGCGGCAAACCGCCGTACTGACCGAGCGCCTGATCCCGTGCATCGAGGTCCAAACCCGCCACCGCAGCTCATGGCCGCAGTGGTTCGCAGCGCAGACGCCGCGCCGGATCAGCCCGCAGCCAACGCCTCGAACCCAGCCCGAATCATAGCTTCGGGCAGTTCGTCGGCAATGAATACCATGACGCTTTCGCGTGTTTCCCCTTCGGCCCATTCGGCGTCCCAGTCGAAGCCGTAGAGCTTGAGCACCCCCTGGAACACCAGCTTGCGGTCTTCGCCGGCAATATTCAGCACGCCTTTGTAGCGCAACAGCTGTTTGCCGTGGGTTTCCAGCAGCTCGTTCATGAACGCGCTGAGGCGGTCGATATCCAGCGCGGTTTCTGTGCGCAGCACCAGGGTAGAGATGCGGTCCGGGGTGGCAGGCTTGAGTACTGGGCGTAACGTGGGTTTCAGGTTCGCGCCCAGGTCGGGGTTGAGGTTGAAACCCCGCACATCCAGCAGCTCGGCCAGGTCGACGCGGCCGTGGTCGACGGTGCGAATAGCGGCCCTGCCATTGATACGCACCAGGCGCTCGCTCAGAGCTTCGACCGCAGCGGGCTCGACCAGGTCGGTCTTGCTAAGCAGCAAGCGATCGGCAAAGCCGACCTGGGCCTGGGCAATGGCCTGGGTCAGGTGCACCTCGGCATGAGCGGCATCGACCAGGGTGATGATACCGTCGAGGATATAGCGCTCACGCAGTTCCTCATCAATGAAAAAAGTCTGTGCCACCGGCGCCGGGTCGGCCAGGCCGGTGCATTCGATCACCAGGCGGTCGAAGGCGATTTCGCCGGCGTCCAGGCGTTCGAGCAGCAGGTACAAGGCGCGGGTCAAGTCGCCATGGATGCTGCAGCAGACGCAGCCGTTGGCCAGGGTCATCACCTGCACCGGCTCGTCGCCCAGCAGCTGGCTGTCGATGCCGGCCTCGCTGAATTCGTTTTCGATCACCGCGATCTTCAGGCCGTGCTCGGCCTTGAGCATGTGCTTGAGCAGGGTGGTCTTGCCGGCACCCAGGAAGCCGGTGAGTACGGTTACGGGAATAGGCGTCTGCACGCAGAACATCTCCTGTGCAGTGGGAATTTGGAAGGTGGCGCGATCCCTGTAGGAGCGGCCTTGTGTCGCGAAAGGGCCGCAAAGCGGCCCCGGCGATATTTGCTGCAAAGCTGGAAACCTGGGGCCGCTCCGCGGCCCTTTCGCGACACAAGGCCGCTCCTACAGGACCGCGCCAGCCCCCAGGTTCAGCAGCACTTGGGCCCGGACTTGCCACCGTATCGCGCTTCCTGACGTTCGCGGAAAAATTCCTCGTACGTCATGACCGGCTTGTCCGGGTGCGTCTTCTGCATGTGCTCGACGTAGTTGTCGTAGTCGGGCATGCCGACCATCAGGCGGGCTGCCTGCCCCAGGTATTTACCCAGTCGACCCAGGTCGTTGAACATAACTGCAGTCCTCTCGATTACGCGTCAGGCAACGCCTGGAACGGCGTTTCCTTGTCGGTACGCTCCTTGCGACCCCAGGCGGCGTAGCCAACCTTGAGGGCGAAGAACAGGATGCTGAAGACCACCAGCAAGAACAGGATGGTGAGGCCAGCGTTGGTGTAGGCGTTGAAAATCACGTGTTGCATCTGGCCGATGTCCTTGGCCGGGGCCAGCACCTGCCCGGCATCCAGCGCGGTGCTGTACTTGTTGGCCAGGGCCAGGAAACCAACTGCCGGGTTCGGGTCGAACAGCTTGATCAGGCCTGCGGCGGTGGTGCAGATCAGCAGCCAGACGGCCGGCAGCAGTGTGACCCAGATGTAGCGTTGACGCTTCATCTTGATCAGCACAACGGTGCCGAGCATCAAGGCGATACCCGCCAGCATCTGGTTGGAGATACCGAACAGCGGCCACAGGGTATTGATGCCGCCCAACGGGTCGATCACCCCTTGATACAACAGGTAGCCCCACATGGCCACGCAGCCAGCAGTGGCGAGCAGGTTTGCCCCCCACGATTCGGTGCGCTTGAGTGCAGGTACGAAGCTGCCCAGCAGGTCCTGCAGCATGAAGCGCCCGGCACGGGTCCCGGCGTCTACTGCGGTAAGGATGAACAGCGCCTCGAACAGGATCGCGAAGTGGTACCAGAAGGCCATGGTGTTTTCACCCGGCAGCACCTGGTGCAGGATTTGCGCGATACCCACCGCCAGGGTCGGCGCACCGCCGGCGCGAGCCAGCACGGTGTGCTCGCCGATATCGCGGGCAACCGCCTCCAGTTGCTCCGGCGTGATCAGGAAGCCCCAGCTGCTGACCGTCTGCGCCACCGACACGACATCGGCACCGACCACTGCAGCCGGGCTGTTCATGGCGAAGTACACACCCGGCTCGATCACCGAGGCGGCGACCATGGCCATGATGGCGACGAACGACTCCATCAACATGCCGCCGTAGCCGATGTAGCGGGCGTTGGTTTCGTTATCCAGCAGCTTGGGCGTGGTGCCCGAGGAGATCAGCGCGTGGAAACCGGACACCGCACCGCAAGCGATGGTGATGAACAGGAACGGGAACAAGGTGCCCTTCCACACCGGGCCGGTGCCGTCGGTGAACTGGGTCAGCGCCGGCATTTTCAGCTCGGGCGCGATGATCAGGATACCGATGGCCAGGCCGACGATGGTGCCGATCTTGAGGAAGGTCGACAGGTAGTCACGCGGTGCCAGCACCAGCCAGACCGGCAGCACAGCGGCGACGAAACCGTAACCCACCAGCATCCAGGTGATCTGCACCCCGGTGAAGGTGAACGCCGGGCCCCAGGTCGGATCCGCGGCAATCTGGCCCCCCAGCCAGATCGAGGTCAGCAGCAGGACAACACCGATAACCGAGATTTCGCCGATGCGGCCCGGGCGGATGTAGCGCATGTAGATGCCCATGAACATCGCGATCGGGATGGTCGCCATCACCGTGAACATGCCCCACGGGCTTTCGGCCAGGGCCTTGACCACGATCAGCGCCAGCACCGCGAGGATGATGATCATGATCAGGAAGCAGCCGAACAAGGCGATGGTGCCGGGAATGCGGCCCATCTCCTCGCGCACCATGTCGCCCAGCGAGCGGCCATTGCGGCGGGTAGACAGGAACAGGACCATGAAGTCC
>NZ_JABMCN010000078.1:2438-22652 GCF_013179515.1 Pseudomonas sp. CM27 | reverse complement strand
AAGCGCCCAATCAACTCCGACTTGCGTGAGTCGGGTGCAATCGAGCAGGACGCCGACGTCATCATGTTCGTGTACCGGGACGAGGTGTATCACCCCGAAACCGAGCATAAGGGCATCGCTGAAATCATCATCGGCAAGCAGCGTAACGGCCCCATCGGCTTTGTGCGGCTGGCGTTTATCGGCAAGTACACCCGCTTCGAGAACCTTGCGCCGGGCATGTACAACTTCGATGATGATGAATAAAGCGCGGTTTAATTAGGCTGCGAATATCTACCGGCTTAACAGGAACTCTGTGGGAGCGGCTTCAGCCGCGAAGAATCCATCGCGGAGGATGGCACCGGCTATGCCGGTGTTCGCGGCTAATGCCGCTCCCACAGGGTGTGCGGTGCGCCTGCTGGCTCAGTGTGCTGAGCGATCTTCGTTCTTGCTTTACTGATGATGCGCCCCTCGCTCAGGGTGATAACCCGGTCAAACCGCGACAATGCGCTCTGATCATGCGTGACGCAGATCAACCCTTTCCCTTGGAATGTTTCGAATAACAGGTCCCAGGTGCGCTCTGCCGATCCGGCATCAAGCCCAGCTGTGGGCTCGTCAAAGAAATTGAATTCGCCGGGCCGGTTAAGCAAGCGTAGCAACGTCAGCCTGCGTGCTTCTCCACCCGAAATGGATTCTGCGCGTGCATCCAGATCAAGTTCGTACCAGTCTTTACTCAGGCTCAGTCGTTCAAGCCATCGTTCGATTTGACCGCGATCATGAGCTTGCTCTAACAGCACTGAGCGGGGCAGTGGGCCGGGTATGAAGTGCGCATCCTGAGGGCAGAGTCGTAAACGACTGAACTGCTCACAAGCATCAAGTGCAGCCAGACATCTGCCGTACAGGTGAACATGCTTGCGCAACTGGAATACTGTTCCTGCCAGCGCATGCAGAAGTGTGGACTTGCCGCACCCGCTGGGCCCAATCAGCGCAACCCGTTCTCCTGCACGAATTATCAAGGGCTCATCGATCAGCAGTTGCAGCGCGTTTCGAGCGCTGAGTTGACAGGGGGTAATGCAAAGCCCTGCGTTTTCATCTGAGGGCTCTGCCTTTATGGATTCTGTCGGGCCGAACACCGGAAGTTGCAGCCAGTGTTCGAGCTTGCGTTTGTCGAGCCGGAACTGATCGAGCAATCGCCAGGCTTCCGCCAGTTGTGCAACGCCGGCGAGCAACCCACTCACCAGAGTAAAGAGGGCAACAAGCTCGCCCAGGCTCAGATGCGGTGTTGCCTGGGATTGATCATGGATACCCCACAACAGTAAACCACCACTGCCCAGCCCAATGAACAGGGTGCGCAGGCCCTGTAGCCATCCGCCACTGTAGGCAACCCCTATCGCCGAGTCGGCATAGCCCGACAGTGTCTGGTTGACCGGAATCATTGCAGCATCCTCGGCCTTCTCCAGCTTGACCGTTGACGCGCTGGCGAAGGTGTCAACCCATTGTTCCGCCAGTTCGTCTTCTCGCGAGTTGACTGCTTCGATACGGGGGCGACGCCAGCGCACCAGTCGATCGTTTGTCCACAGATACGCCAAGCTCAAGGGGATGAGGCCGATCAATACCGAGGTAGCCCCGAGGTACGCAAACAGCGCGACCAGCACCACTGCTTCGGCCAAGACCGGCCACGCCGAGCCAATCAGAAAGCCTAGCCACCGCTCCTGGGCCGTTATTCCTCTATCCAGTACCTTTACCAAGGTTCCGCCATGGAGTTGTCCATAAGCCTCGAAACGTTTGTCCAGCAACCCTCGGCACCAGCGCATAGAAAGCTGCTTCACGCGCTCTTGGCAGAGCCGCGCAAGGCACCAGGCTTGTAAAGGGGTCAACGAGGCTTGTAGTGCGACAAGGCATATGAAGGCACCGAGCAGAACGAGAGAAGACGTGGCCGAGGTAGACAGGTTGTCGATAATGTCGGCCAGGATCAGGGCAGGTACGACGGTCGCAACTTTGAGAACTAAGGTCGCGCTCAGGGCGGCGAAGAGGCCTCGGTAAATATGCATATCATTGCCTTATGCCTTTGAATGCGCTCTGCGGCGCGACTGGAATTCCGGACCTTATTAAATGAAAGCGCTCCAGTCCGGGTAGGAAAACTTGTACGACTGAGGCGAGGCTGGGGTGCTCATATAGTGTGCGGTAGAATACAGTTTTATTATCCTTGCCCAGGTTGATCAGCGTGCGCTTGATCTGTCCGCGTACGCTTAGCTCTAGGCGAGGTGGATGATATTCAGGCACGTTGTACTTAGGGCGTGGGTGCAGAAGTGAGGATAGCTTTGCCGAGTATATGAGCACTTTTTCCGTGGTGAGATCTTCTTGTTTTTCTTTCGACCCATAAAGCTGTTCGCACTGAATCTGTTCAGTTACAGCGCGGTACATTGCAATGGATGGATTTATGGAGCTTCCCGAGCCGACGCCGCTGAGAGAACCTTCTTTTTTGCTGCGAGAAATAGCAATGCAAAATGGAACGTCATAGAAGTCGTGGGTTAAGTATATATCTAGCTTTTTCGCATGGCAGAGAAGCTTGGTGTCATGTGCAAAGGTCTCTTCCAGAAAAGAATCGGAGGGTCGATAGATTTCTGGGGGCGAGCTCAGATTGCAAAGCGATAGATAGTACATTGACAGGGCGTGACGTTCGATCGTTTCATTCATGGCATGTAAGAGGGCTTCGCTCTCGGTGCAGCCAATCGCTGTTCCAGAGTTGCTCGCATATTTGGCAAGAAATCCTGCTGCAGTTTTCTCAATTGCTTCAAGGTTGCTGGAGGAGGGAGCTATCAATATCGCTGGTATTTTTATTTCATCGTAGCTGTCCAATGCTTGAAGTGCAAAATAAGGTATTTTGCAGCTAGGCGGGATGGACTTTAGTAGCCAGTCGTCGAAAGGGGCTATGGATTGTAAGATTTTGTCACTTTCGATGATGTTTGGAGTGGCCTTGTCGACGAAGTAATGCTCTAGGCTTTCGGCAAGGGCTCCTAGTTCACAATGCTCCCCCTTTCCTGCTCCGCAAGAGACTTCCTTGTAAGTCCTGTCGTATAAGTGGCATGTGGCGACCAAGTTATTATTTTTTGATAGCTTTGTTTTCGAGTGAAAGCCCAGATGCTGATGTAGCCTTGTGAGGCGATTGTAGGCTTCTTCTGTGGTCAACTCGCGTTCGGTGATCATCTTTAGCTCCTAGGTCAGGCCAGAAGGGGCAAAGCCCCTTCTGGCTTAGTGCTTACAGCATGTTGAGGAAGTCAACCTCGGACTCGGTAAATGTGTAGTTCATCACGCGAGAGATCTGAGGCATGTTGATTTCAGAACGACGACGTCCCATGGCTATTGCTCCTATAAAGTTGATTTGAGTGCGCCTTTCAGCGCGTCACTGTTGTATCACTTGTTTTTTTCTTGGTTCAAGAGCTGCTCGTGATTTCTTGAGGAAAGTTGACGTAGGATTTTTTACTAAGTTTTGAGGGGCGATTCCTGCAGTTATTAAGAGATAAAGAAAAAAGCACTAATAATTAGCCGGTTAGCATTTTCTGAGGGCTGGATAGGCTAAACATTCAGTAAAAACCTGAAGGGATTGCGATCGCTCAGCAGGGGGCAGCGCGGTCATCGTGAGCCCAAGCAAGTTCAGGTTTTCCTGTGGGTAATCTTCCTTGCTTTTGAGGCCTGCCTGGATCTCATAGGGGGAAACTAAACTGTCGTCATATACCCGTCGGCCATTGGTTGGTATTAAGGCGAAACCGTCACAGGGCACGCTACGATCTTGACCTGATTGCCAAAAAATAATCAGATTTTTCCCGTTGCGTGTAGGCCGTTTCTGAAATAGCTTTCAACCGCCTTTGCGCCATTGCGGTGGTTTTCTGGGCGGCCTAGTCTGGCTTTGTCGTTGCCAAAGCAGCGACCGGGCCTGCAAGCCTGATCAGGAAACGAATGTTGTTCACCGTAAGCCAATGGCACGCCATTGGCCCGCTTGATGGTGGCTGCGTGCGGGAGGTTTTCGAACCTGCCGGTTTTCGTTCTCTGTCCGGTCTTGCAGACCCGTACGTGGCCGCCACCCATCACACTGCAAGTCATGAGTGCGGCTCTTGTGAACCTACAGAGAGCTAAAGCATGCTGAAAATTGTCCCCGATCCACCCCACGATCCCCCTTTTGTTGAAGACCCCCCGATGCAGCGGCAGAGGCCTGCTGTAAGGCTTCGTTGATATGTCGCCTGGTCCGGCCCTTTCGCGGGTGAACCCGCTCCCACAGGGTCTCCCAGGATTTCAAGGCTTGTGCCGTACCTATGGGAGCGGGTTTACCCGCGAAGAGGCCGGCCGAGGCAGTCGAGAATTTTCAGGGGGATTGAACAATGACAACAGACGACACCCAGTTCACTGTCGGCAAGACAACTTTCTACCAAGGCGAAAACGGCGCCCATCCGCTGTTTCGCATCGAGGCGGGCATACCGTGCAGGGACGCACGCGAGCAGTCTTCGGAGTTGATGGGCTACGTGCGCGAGCTGACCATCATCGGGTTGATGGATGAGAAACCGATGATGATCTGGGCGGCCCATTACCTGAGTGCGATGGCCAAGGCGCTGATGGATGATGCTGAGTTGGGCATGAAGCAGTAAGGGGTTGGCTTCAGGTTACATGAAGGCCGCCATGTGTTCGGCGCAGCAAATCCAGCGCCTGTGGCGGACGCCTGGCGAACCACCACAAAGCCCAGACCAGCCAGGTGGCGGACCCACCCCCCAACCGTCGCCCAACCCACCAATCCCCACGAAGACAGTCGGATTTGGTCAAAATTTGTGCTATATTCCGCGCCCGCGATTTCCCTGCACAACAGAACCGGTCACTGACATGCAAGCAGCCAAACCACTCTACGACTATCCCAAGTACTGGGCCGAATGCTTCGGACCAGCACCTTTCCTGCCGATGAGCAGGGAGGAGATGGATCTGCTCGGCTGGGACTCCTGCGATATCATCATCGTGACCGGTGATGCCTACGTCGACCACGCGTCGTTCGGCATGGCCATCATCGGCCGCCTGCTGGAAGCCCAGGGCTTCCGCGTGGGCATCATTGCCCAGCCGAACTGGCAGTCGAAAGACGACTTCATGAAGCTCGGCGAGCCGAACCTGTTCTTTGGCGTGGCTGCGGGCAACATGGACTCGATGATCAACCGCTATACGGCGGACAAGAAGATCCGTTCCGACGACGCCTACACCCCTGGTGGCCTGGCCGGCAAGCGTCCGGACCGTGCCAGCCTGGTGTACAGCCAGCGGTGCAAGGAAGCCTACAAGCACGTGCCGATCGTGCTGGGTGGCATCGAGGCTTCGCTGCGGCGCATCGCCCATTACGATTACTGGCAGGACAAGGTCCGTCATTCGATCCTGGTCGACGCCAGTGCCGATATCCTGCTGTACGGCAACGCCGAGCGGGCCATCGTCGAGGTTGCCCAGCGCATGTCCCAGGGCGAAAAGATCGAGCACATCACCGATGTGCGTGGCACCGCATTCATTCGCCGTGACACGCCTGCGGACTGGTTCGAGATCGACTCCACCCGTATCGACCGCCCGGGCCGCGTCGACAAGATCATCAACCCGTACGTGAACACCCAGGACACCCAGGCCTGTGCCATCGAGCAGGCCAAAGGCGACCAGGAAGACCCGAACGAAGCCAAGGTGGTGCAGATTCTCGACAGCCCGCGTATGACCCGCGACAAGTCGGTGATCCGTCTGCCTTCATTTGAAAAGGTGCGTAACGACCCGGTGCTCTACGCCCACGCCAACCGCGTGCTGCACCTGGAAACCAACCCGGGCAACGCTCGTGCGCTGGTACAGAAGCATGGCGAAGTGGACGTGTGGTTCAACCCGCCACCCATCCCCATGACCACTGAAGAAATGGACTACGTGTTCGGCATGCCCTACGCGCGTATTCCGCACCCGGCGTATGGCAAAGAGCGCATTCCGGCCTACGAGATGATCCGTTTCTCGGTGAACATCATGCGTGGCTGCTTCGGTGGCTGCACCTTCTGCTCGATCACCGAGCACGAAGGCCGCATCATCCAGAACCGCTCGCACGAGTCGATCCTGCACGAGATCGAGGAGATGCGCGACAAGGTGCCGGGCTTCACCGGCGTGGTCTCTGACCTTGGCGGCCCGACCGCCAACATGTACCGCATCGCCTGCAAAAGCCACGAAATCGAGAAGCACTGCCGCAAGCCGTCGTGCGTGTTCCCTGGCATCTGTGAAAACCTCAACACCGACCACAGCTCGCTGATCGAGCTGTACCGCAAGGCCCGTGCCCTGCCGGGTGTGAAGAAGATCCTGATTGCCTCGGGCCTGCGCTACGACCTGGCCGTGGAATCGCCGGAATACGTCAAGGAGCTGGTGACCCACCACGTGGGCGGTTACCTGAAGATTGCCCCGGAGCACACCGAGCGTGGCCCGCTGGACAAGATGATGAAGCCGGGCATCGGCACCTACGACCGCTTCAAGCGCATGTTCGAGAAGTACTCGAAAGAAGCGGGCAAGGAGCAGTACCTGATTCCGTACTTCATCGCGGCGCACCCGGGCACCACCGACGAAGACATGATGAACCTGGCCCTGTGGCTCAAGGGCAACGGCTTCCGCGCCGACCAGGTGCAGGCGTTTTACCCGTCGCCAATGGCCTCGGCCACGGCCATGTACCATTCGGGCAAGAACCCGCTGCGCAAGGTGACCTACAAGAGCGAAGGCGTGGAAATCGTCAAGAGCGACGAGCAGCGCCGCCTGCACAAGGCGTTCCTGCGTTACCACGACCCGAAAGGTTGGCCGATGCTGCGTGAAGCGCTGGAGCGCATGGGCCGGGCCGACCTGATCGGTCCGGGCAAGCACCAGCTGATCCCGCTGCACCAGCCGCAGAGTGACACCTACCAGAGCGCGCGTCGCAAGAACTCGACCCCGGCTGGCAGCCACAAGGTGGGCAAGGAACAGAAGATCCTTACCCAGCACACTGGCCTGCCGCCGCGTGGCAGCGATGGCAGCAAGCCGTGGGACAAGCGCGAGCAGGCCAAGGCCGACGCGTTTGCCCGCAACCAGCAGGCGGCCAAGGAGCGCAAGGAAGCAGCCAAGGGTGGTAAGGGCAGCGGCAAGAAACCGCGCCAGCCTGTCATCCCGCGTTGATTTCTGGGGCCGCCTTGCGGCCCAATCGCCGGCAAGCCAGCTCCCACAGGTACAGCGCAAGCCTTGGCTTTTGTGCATTGGCTGAGGGAGTTGGCTCCCCGGCACAGCGCCAGCCTTGGCCTTCGTGCAATCCCTGTGGGAGCTGGCTTGCTGGCGATTGGGCTGCAAAGCAGCCCCTGTATCAGCTTTAGTCGGGCCTTTTGTCGACCCACTTCGGCGCCACCGGCGCGACAAAGCTGTCCATGCCGTCCAGCAGCTCATCCGGCAGCTGCCCCAGCAGCAACATCGCCCGGTGCTGCGGGCGCACGAAGCCTTCTTCGACAACGTGATCGAGGAACCCGCCCAGCTTCTCGTAGAAGCCGTTCACATCCAGCAGGCCCAGCGGCTTGGCGTGATAGCCCAGTTGCCCCCAGGTCCAGACTTCAAACAATTCTTCCAGCGTACCCAGCCCACCCGGCAGGGCGATGAAGGCATCGCTCAGCTCGGCCATGCGTGCCTTGCGTGCATGCATGCCGTCGACTACTTCCAGGCGGGTCAGGCCTTTATGGCCGACTTCGGCATCCAGCAGGCTTTGCGGGATGATCCCGACCACGTCACCACCCGCAGCCATCGCTGCGTCGGCAACCACCCCCATCAGGCCGACTGCCCCACCGCCGTAGACCAAGGTCAGACCCCGACGCGCAATGGCCTGGCCAAGCGCGACGGCTGCTTCACGGTAGGCAGGGTTGGCGCCGATGCTGGCGCCGCAGAATACACAAACGGAACGTACGGGCATTGCTCATCTCCTGTCACTCAGGTGGACAGGGTACGGCGCACGCACGCTGCTTCCAAGGTAGCATTCATTCCGGGCGGGAGAATTCGCAGATGGCGCCCGTAGCCCCGTGGGCATAGGCGGCGAGCAGGCTGTTGATAAATGCGGAGATGGGCATTTGGTATTGCTCCTAAATGAGAGGTTGTCCCATCGTCTATTAAAAGGGCATGATGTGCCCTTAGATTGGTTGTATACAATCCATTTGACAATTCTACTGACTGACCACTTGACACCCCCTTGACCCATATCAGCGAGGGGAGGAACGGTTTCAGGCAGTCTCGCAATTGATAAAACCCTGCCAAGGAGATTCATGATGTTTGCGAAAGCTGTAGCGGTATCCCTGCTGACCCTCGCCAGCGCCTCTGTCTTCGCCGCCGAGTGCTCGGTAACGGTCGAGTCGACCGACCAGATGTCGTACACCACCAAAGAATTCACCGTCGACAAGAGCTGCAAGGAATTCACCGTCAAACTGACCCACTCCGGCAACCTGCCGAAGAACGTCATGGGCCATAACCTGGTGATCAGCAAGACTGCCGACATGCAGGGCATTGCCACCGAAGGCATGACCCAGGGCATCGAGAAGGGTTATCTGAAAGAAGATAACGCCAACATCATTGCCCACACCGCGATGATCGGTGCGCCGGAAAAAGAAACCGAAGTCAAATTCGACACTTCCAAGCTGGAAGCCGGTGGTGACTACAGCTTCTTCTGCACCTTCCCGGGCCACATCTCGATGATGAAGGGCAAGGTTGTAGTCAAGTAATCAAGGCCTGATGCCCGACTTTGTGGGAGCGGGTTTACCCGCGAATGCGTCGGTGCAGCTACCACCGCATTCGCGGGTGAACCCGCTCCCACAGTTCACCCACAGGCCTTTCTACATTGATCAAGGGGCGAAAGGCAGTTCGCGCTTGTGCTGGGTCTTGCGGTAGGTGGCGACGATGATGTCGAATGCTGCCTGGTCAACCGGTTGCCCATGCAGGAACGCGTCGATCTGCTGGTAGGTCACGCCATGCGACGCTTCGTCCGGCTTGCCCGGCTCCAGGTCTTCCAGGTCCGCAGTCGGCACCTTCTCCACCAGTGATTCCGGCGCACCGAAGCTGCGCGCAATGGCCCGTACCTGATTTTTCACCAGCCCGCTCAGCGGCGCCAGGTCGCAGGCACCGTCACCAAACTTGGTAAAGAAGCCCATCACCGCCTCGGCGGCGTGGTCGGTGCCGATCACCAGGCCTGCGCGGGCGCCGGCGATGGTGTACTGGGCGACCATGCGCGTGCGCGCCTTGACGTTGCCGACCACGAAGTCGACCAAGGTTGGCGAGCCGTTCTTCAGTGCTTCAACTTCATTCGCCAGCGCCCGCACTGCCGGGGCGATGTCCACGGTGTGCAGTTCATCGGCATTGATCACTTCCAGGCACGCCTGGGCGTCATGCTCGTCGTGCTGCACTTGATACGGCAGGCGTACGGCAATGAAGGTGTAGGCCTTGTCCCCGGTTTCGGCGCGCAGTTCGTTGATGGCGCGCTGGGCGAGCAGGGCGGCGGTCAGCGAGTCGACGCCGCCGCTGATGCCCAGCACCAGGGTCTTGAGCCGGGCATTGGCCAGGCAGTCCTTGATGAACGCCACGCGGCGGGCGACTTCGGCCTCGAGCGCGGCGGCGTCGGCGAATGGCGGCTGGACCTTCAGCGCCTGGGCAATCTCTAGCTGAACCGCTTGCATGGGTTACTCCTTGCTGGGGACTTTGAATACATGGCGCAGGTAGGCGACGAAGTTCTCGTCGCGGCACTGGGTCTTGGCGGCCTCATCGGAAATCTTGGCCACCGGTGCACCGTTGCAGTCGGTCATTTTAAGCACGATGCTCATCGGTGCCACACCTGGAATGTCGCAGGTCAGGTTGGTGCCGATGCCAAAGCTGACATTGATGCGACCGCGCAGGGCACGGAATATCTCGAGGGCCCGGGTAAGGTTGAGCCCGTCGGAGAACACCAGGGTCTTGGTCATCGGGTCGATACCCAGCTTCTGATAGTGCGCTATGGCCTTTTCGGCCCATGCCACTGGCTCGCCCGAGTCGTGGCGCAGGCCGTCGAACAGCTTGGCGAAGTACAGGTCGAAGTCGCTGAGGAATGCATCCATGGTGATGCAGTCGGTCAGGGCGATACCGAGCAGGCCGCGGTACTCGCGGACCCAGCAGTCCAGGGCGGCGATCTGGCTGTCGATCAGCCGTGGGCCGAGCTGCTGATGGGCCATGATCCACTCGTGGGCCATGGTGCCCAGCGGCTTGATGTCCAGTTTCCATGCCAGATCGACGTTGCTGGTACCGACAAAGCGGCCCGGGAAATCGTCGCGCAGCACGCGTACCGCTTCTTCCTGCACACGGCTGGAAAAGCGCCGGCGGGTACCGAAGTCGGCCACCTGCAGTTCGGCCAGCTCGTCGTCGCTGGCGTGCGCGCGCAGCCAGTCGAACTTGCGGTAGAGCTGGTCGCGGGCCTCGGCCAGGCGCAGGCGCGGGTGCAGATGGCGGTTGCGTACTTCGCTGATGATTGCCAGCAGCGGCACTTCGAACAGGATCACATGCAGCCACGGGCCTTTCAGGCGCAGGAACAGCTGGTCGTTTTCAATGCCGATGCGCACGTAACGAAGGTTGAAGCGGAACAGGCGCAGAAAACGCAGGAAGTCCGGCTTGAGGAAGCTGATGCGTTCGAGAAAGCCCAGCTGGCCATCATCGAGGGTGAGGTCGCTGAGCAGTTCGAGCTGGTTGCGGATCTCGCCGAGGTAGGGGCGCAGGTCCTCGCCGTTGCGGCAGCGGAACTCCCATTCGACGTCAGCGTCCGGGTAGTTGTGCAGCACGCCCTGCATCATGGTGAGTTTGTAGAAGTCGGTGTCGAGCAGGTTGTGCACGATGCGCTCGGCAAATGCGCTTTCGCTCATCAAGGGGGCTCCGGAAGCGGCGAATGGCGGACATTGTGCCAGCCTTTTTGGGCTGGTAGTGCCTGGGCTGGCCTCTTCGCGGGTGAACCCGCTCCCACAGAGGCCGTGGACCGGCCAAAACAGAGGTGTTTTTCCGTGCACCGGCTAGCCTTCAAACGGTGCCGCCTGTAGCAGTCGCGCACCAGTGGTGTGCACTTCGGTGACGTCTGCTGTTACAGGGCGGTTGCACGTAAACACTTGTCAGGGTTGCAATGATGGCACTCGACGGTTGCTCCTTGTCTGTACGGGTGGTAGCGCCTGCCGCGTGGCAGACGGTTGCACGCTCAGTAAAGAAAAGGCCGTCGGTCGCCTGCAGGCGACCCGCGCAGTGTGTTTTCCCGGAAGACAAAACCTATGGCACGGCCCTTGCTCTGAGCACAGGGCTGAGAAGTTGTAGTGCCAACCAAAAAAAACTCTAGGAGCACCACCTCATGTCGCAGACGTTTTACAAGAAAGGTTTCCTGGCACTGGCCGTGGCTACGGCACTGGGTGTTTCTTCGTATGTTCAGGCCGACGTCAAGATCGGCGTAGCGGGCCCCATGACCGGGGCAAACGCAGCGTTTGGCGAGCAGTACATGAAAGGTGCGCAGGCAGCGGCCGACAAGATCAACGCCGCCGGTGGCGTCAACGGCGAGAAAATCGTCCTGGTCAAAGGCGATGACGCCTGCGAACCGAAGCAGGCCGTGGCTGTGGCCAACCGCCTGGTCGACCAGGACAAGGTCATCGGCGTGGTAGGGCATTTCTGCTCCTCCAATACCATCCCGGCCTCCGAGGTGTATGACGAAGCTGGCGTAATCGCCATTACCCCGGGCTCTACCAACCCGCAGGTCACCGAGCGTGGGCTTAGCGCCATGTTCCGGATGTGCGGCCGTGACGATCAGCAGGGCATCGTCGCCGGTGACTACATTGTCGATGTGCTCAAGGGCAAGAAAGTCGCGGTGCTGCACGACAAGGACACTTATGGCCAAGGCTTGGCCGATGCGACCAAGGCGCAGTTGACCAAACGCGGAGTCACGCCGGTGCTGTATGAAGGCCTGACCCGCGGCGAGAAAGACTTCAGCGCCGTGGTCACCAAGATCCGCTCCACCGGTGCCGACGTGGTGTACTTCGGCGGCCTGCACCCGGAAGCCGGCCCGCTGGTCCGCCAGCTGCGCGAGCAGGGCCTGAAGGACGTCAAGTTCATGTCCGACGACGGCATCGTCACCGACGAACTGGTGTCCACCGCCGGTGGTGCGCAGTACGTTGATGGCGTCTACATGACCTTCGGTGCCGACCCGCGCATGCTGCCCGACAGCAAGGCCGTGGTCGAGGAGTTCCGCAAGGCCGGTACCGAGCCTGAAGGCTACACCCTGTACGCCTATGCCTCGCTGCAGGCCTTGGCTGCTGCCTTCAATGGCTCGAAGTCGAACAAGGGCGAGGACGCGGCCAAGTGGCTCAAGGCCAACCCGGTGAAGACTGTGATGGGTGAGAAAAAGTGGGACAGCAAGGGCGACCTGACCGTGTCCGACTACGTGGTCTACCAGTGGGACAAGGACGGCAAGTACCACCAGCTGGAAAAACAAAAATAACAACGGCCAACGGCCCGGGCGCCTCGCGCCGGGCCGCAGCCCCGCGGTACCTGTCCTTATTCGGAGATCTGCACGGTTCTGCGCCGTATGAGGCCGCCTCATCCGTGGCCGGCGCCCGTGCAGTCTCAATCAGGTGAGATTGCGTTATGGATGGTATTTTCCTGCAGCAACTGGTCAACGGCCTGACCCTCGGGTCGGTCTATGGCCTGATCGCCATCGGCTACACAATGGTCTATGGCATTATCGGCATGATCAACTTCGCGCACGGCGAGGTGTATATGATTTCCGCGTACCTCGCGGCAATCAGCCTGGCATTGCTGGCTTACTTCGGTGTCGAATCGTTCCCCCTGCTGATGCTCGGCACCCTGTTGTTCACCATCGTCGTCACCGGTGTATACGGCTTCACCATCGAGCGCATCGCCTACAAACCCCTGCGCAACTCCACCCGCCTGGCCCCGCTGATCAGCGCCATCGGCATTTCACTGATCCTGCAGAACTACGCGCAGATCAGCCAGGGCGCCCGCCAGCAAGGCGTGCCAACCCTGCTTGAAGGCGCAATGCGTGTCGAAGTCGGCACCGGCTTCGTGCAACTGACCTACACCAAGATCTTCATCCTGGTGGCAGCGTTCCTGGGCATGGGCCTGCTTACCTATGTGATCAAGTACACCAAGCTCGGCCGCATGTGCCGCGCCACCCAGCAAGACCGCAAGATGGCCTCGATCCTGGGCATCAACACCGACCGGGTGATTTCCTATGTGTTCATCATCGGTGCAGTGATGGCCGCCCTGGCTGGCGTGCTGATCACCATGAACTACGGCACCTTCGACTTCTACGCCGGCTTCATCATCGGCATCAAGGCGTTCACCGCTGCGGTGCTCGGCGGCATCGGCTCGCTGCCTGGCGCCATGCTTGGCGGGATCATCCTGGGGATTTCCGAGTCGCTGTTCTCCGGCCTGATCAACTCCGACTACAAGGACGTGTTCAGCTTCTCGCTGCTGGTGATGATCCTTATCTTCCGCCCACAAGGCCTGCTGGGTCGCCCGCTCGTGGCTAAGGTGTGAACATGTCCACTGCCAAAACTGCCCCTGTTTCCGAAACCAGCGGTTTCGATCTCAAACGCAGCCTGCTGGAGACCATCGTCGCCGGCCTGCTGGCGCTCATTGTCTTTGGCCCGGTCGTCGGCGTGGTGCTCGACGGCTACACCTTCAATGCCGAACCCCGCCGCGTGGCATGGCTGGTGGGTGGGGTGATGCTCGGCCGCTTCCTGCTCAGCCTGTATTTGCAGACGGGCGCCGGCCGCCGCATGCTCCAGGGGTTCGATAGTGGCGGCTCGGGCGTGCATGTGAACGCGCCGGACTACAAGTCGCGGCTGCGCTACATCATCCCGGCACTGATCGTGATCGCCATCGTCTTCCCGATCTTTGCCAACAAGTACCTGCTGACCGTGGTCATCCTCGGCCTGATCTACGTGTTGCTGGGCCTTGGCCTGAACATCGTGGTAGGCCTGGCCGGCCTGCTGGACCTGGGTTACGTGGCGTTCTACGCCATTGGTGCCTACGGCCTGGCGCTGGGCTACCAGTACCTTGGCCTGGGCTTCTGGAGCGTGCTGCCGCTGGCGGCCATCGCTGCTGCGCTGGCGGGGTGCATACTGGGCTTCCCGGTGTTACGCATGCACGGTGACTACCTGGCCATCGTGACCCTGGGCTTTGGCGAGATCATCCGCCTGGTGCTGAACAACTGGCTGTCGTTCACAGGTGGCCCCAACGGCATGCCAGCGCCGTCGCCGACTTTCTTCGGCCTGGAATTCGGCCGCCGGGCCAAGGATGGCGGGGTGCCGATCCATGAGTTCTTCGGCTTCGATTACAACGCCAACCTGAAGTTCGTGTTCATCTACGCGGTGCTGTTCATGGTGGTGCTGGCCGTTCTGTACATCAAGCACCGTCTGACCCGCATGCCGGTCGGCCGGGCCTGGGAAGCACTGCGTGAAGACGAGATCGCCTGCCGTTCGATGGGCCTCAACCACGTACTGGTCAAGCTTTCGGCCTTTACCCTGGGTGCCTCCACAGCCGGCCTTGCCGGGGTGTTTTTCGCCACCTACCAAGGCTTCGTCAACCCGTCGTCGTTCACCTTCTTCGAATCCGCGCTGATCCTTGCCATCGTGGTGCTGGGTGGCATGGGCTCGACCGTGGGCGTGGTCATCGCGGCGTTCGTGCTGACCGTGGCGCCCGAGCTGCTGCGCAGCTTCTCCGAGTACCGGGTGCTGCTGTTCGGCGTGCTGATGGTGCTGATGATGATCTGGCGACCGCGTGGGCTGATCCGCATCAGCCGTACCGGTGTGACCCCGCGTAAAGGAGTGGCGCCATGAGCGACGATATCATTCTATCGGTCGACAACCTGATGATGCAGTTCGGCGGCATCAAGGCGCTCAGCGACGTCAGCCTGAAGGTCCGGCGCAACCAGATCTTCGCCCTGATCGGCCCCAACGGCGCCGGCAAGACCACGGTGTTCAACTGCCTGACCGGCTTTTACAAGGCCAGCGGCGGGCGTATCGAGTTGAACGTGCGCGGCAGCCGGACCAACGTCATCCAGCTGCTTGGCGAGCGTTTCCAGGCCGCCGACTTCGTTTCGCCGGCGCGCTTTGTCAACCGCATGTACTACAAGATGTTTGGCGGTACCCACCTGGTCAACCGCGCCGGCCTGGCGCGCACCTTCCAGAACATTCGCCTGTTCAAGGAAATGTCGGTGGTGGAAAACCTGCTGGTCGCCCAGCACATGTGGGTCAACCGCAACCTGCTGGCCGGGGTGTTCAACACCAAGGCCTACCGCAAGGCTGAAAGCGACGCACTGGACCACGCGTTCTACTGGCTGGAAGTGGTCGACCTGGTCGACTGCGCCAACCGCCTGGCCGGCGAACTGTCGTACGGGCAGCAGCGCCGCCTGGAAATTGCCCGGGCCATGTGCACGCGGCCGAAGATCATTTGCCTGGACGAACCGGCAGCCGGGCTGAACCCACAGGAAACCGAGGCCCTCAGCCGCATGATCCGGGTGCTGCGTGACGAGCACGACATCACCGTGGTGCTGATCGAACACGATATGGGCATGGTCATGAGCATTTCGGACCACATCGTGGTGCTGGACCATGGCAACGTGATTGCCGAAGGCGCGCCGCTGGACATCCGCCACAACCCGACGGTGATCGCCGCCTACCTGGGTGCCGACGAAGAGGAACTGGTATGAGTGCACCCATTCTCGAGCTGAAGGACCTGGACGTGTTCTACGGGCCGATCCAGGCGCTGAAAAAAGTCTCCATGCACATCAACGAAGGCGAGACGGTAAGCCTGATTGGCGCTAACGGGGCGGGCAAGTCGACCCTGCTGATGTCGATTTTTGGCCAGCCGCGCGCGGCTTCCGGGCATATCGTGTACCGCGGCACCGACATCACCCGCAAGTCGTCGCACTACATCGCCTCCAACGGCATTGCCCAGTCGCCGGAAGGGCGCCGGGTGTTCCCCGACATGAGCGTCGAGGAAAACCTGATGATGGGTACCATCCCCATCGGCGACAAGCATGCCGCTGAAGACATGCAGCGCATGTACGAGCTGTTTCCGCGCTTGAAGGAGCGGCGTAATCAGCGGGCCATGACCATGTCGGGCGGCGAGCAGCAGATGCTGGCGATTGCCCGGGCGCTGATGAGCCGGCCGAAGTTGCTGCTGCTGGATGAGCCATCGCTGGGGCTGGCGCCGATCGTGGTCAAGCAGATCTTCTCGACCTTGCGCGAGCTGGCCAAGACCGGCATGACCATCTTCCTGGTGGAGCAGAACGCCAACCATGCGCTGAAGTTGTCGGACCGGGCTTATGTGATGGTCAACGGGCAGATCCGCATGACCGGGACGGGGCAGGAGCTGCTGGTCAATGAGGAAGTGCGCAACGCTTACCTTGGGGGGCATTGAGTTGTATCGGGGCTGCAACGCAGCCCCATTCTCAATGTGGACAACTTGTCGAAGGCCTCTCATCCTCCCCGCATTCATCCTACCGCAAGCCGTTGTTTCCACAGGCCAGATGTTGTCCACGGTAAATGTGGAACCGCCTGTGGAAAACATGGTAGCACCTCGCTGAATCCCTTTGATGGCAAGGCTTGTAGGGCTGTGATCATTTTTTGATCAGATGCCCCCCTGTGGATGAATTCCCAGGATTATCAATGCCCTGCAAGCGCCGTGAGTGACGGCCAAATCCTGTGGATAACTCTGTGCAAAAACCTTGGACAGACGGCTGCAGGCGGCATGCTTGAAAGCCTTGCGCCATCATCTAGAAGATATCCACCGACCACCATTAGCTGAAAGGGTTCCGCGCGGTGGACAAGTTGCCCCCAATCCGTGGGGAAAGGCTTGTGGATAACATGCGCATAGCTGGCTGCGAGCCTTCTACTGCAAGGCTTTGCCGGATATGAACAAAAAATGACCAGCGGCCTGGATAACTTGCTGTCGGCGTCCGGCGCGGGCATGCTGCAAAACTGCCGACCACAACCCACCGTGAGGAACAGAGCATGACGTCCACCGTATTCATCACTGGCGCCACTTCAGGTTTTGGCGAGGCCACCGCGCGGCGCTTTGCCGAAGCGGGCTGGAAGCTGGTACTAACCGGCCGTCGCAAGGAACGCCTGGATGCCCTGTGTGCCGAACTGTCAGCCAAGACCGAAGTGCATGGCCTGGTGCTCGACGTACGTGACCGCAAAGCCATGGAGCAAGCCATCGGCAACCTGCCGGCCGGTTTCGAGAAAATTCGTGGCCTGGTCAACAATGCCGGCCTCGCGCTGGGTGTGGATGCCGCGCAGAACTGCAGCCTGGACGACTGGGAAACCATGGTCGACACCAACATCAAGGGCCTGATGTACACCACACGCCTGCTGCTGCCACGGCTGATCGCCCATGGCCGCGGGGCGTCGATTCTCAACGTCGGTTCGGTGGCGGGCAACTACCCGTACCCAGGCAGCAACGTGTATGGCGGTACCAAGGCCTTTGTCGGCCAGTTCTCGTTGAGCCTGCGCTGCGACCTGCGAGGCACGGGTGTGCGCGTGAGCAATATCGAACCGGGCCTGTGTGAAAGCGAGTTCTCGCTGGTGCGCTTCGGCGGGGATCAGGCCAAGTACGACGCTACTTATGCTGGCGCCGAACCGATCCAGCCGCAGGACATTGCCGAGACCATTTTCTGGATTCTCAACCAGCCGGCGCATATCAACATCAACAGCCTGGAGCTGATGCCGGTGAGCCAGGATTGGGCAGGGCTGTCGATCGACCGGTCGGTCAAGGGCTGATCCGAGGGCCAATCGTCGGCAAGCCAGGCCCCCACAGGTACACCACAGATTTTCAGAGCTGTGCAGTACCTGTGGGAGCCTGGCTTGCCGGCGATTGCGTCAGCCCAAGCGCTGCAACCCTTCCAGGCAGGTCGCCAAATGGTAGGGGGTTGTGGAAGGCATATCATGCCGGCTTACCGCCCCGTCCCCATCGCGGCACTCGTACCAGCCCGCGTCCCGCAGGAACCTGGCCTCCAGCACCTGCAACTGCCCCGGCAACCTTGCCTCGCCCCCAGCCCGCAACACCAGCGCCCGCAGGTATTCCGCCTGTGCCCAGACGCGCTGGGTGGCATCAAGCACCTTGCCATCCACATCCAGCATCGCCAGCACCGCGCCCTGCTTGACCCCCTGCTGTTCGGCAAACCCGAAAGCCCGGTCGATGGACGCATGCAGCGGCGTGTCACGCAGCAGCGCCGAGGTGTGCAGCAAATAGAACCACTCGAACTGGTGCCCGGGTTCGAACCAGTTATCCACAGCGCCGAGTGGCTTTTCCAGCATCACGCCGTGGACCGGTTCGATGAAGTTTGCCTCAAGCGCTTCGCAGAGCTGTAGCAGCGACTGTGTGGCATGTTCGTCGTCACGTACGGCCAGCACCTGCAAGAAGGCCTCGGCCAGGTGCATCTGCGGATTTTGCAGCGCACCGCTGCCCAGGTTGCCCCAGTCTTCACCCAGGCTGGCCTCAAAAAGACCATCGTCGCGGGCGAACTGCTGGTTGATGATGTCCAGCGCGGCATCCAGGGTGGACTCGACCAGGTGCTCACGCACCTTGCCCCAGTAATGCGCGCAGGCGAAGACGATAAAGGCGTGGGTGTACAGGTCCTTGCGCCGGTCCAGCGGTTTGCCCTGGGCATCGATGCTATAGAACCAGCCACCGTGTTCGGCGTCGTGGAAGTGTTTTTGCAGCGAACGGAACAAGGCTGCCGCACGTTCTGCCGCGCCGGGTTGCCCGATGCGGCTGCTGAACAGGTACAGCTGGCGCGCGCAGGCCATGGCCCGGTAGCGCTGCACCGGCAAGGGCAGATGCTGGGCGTCCAGGGCTTCATAGGGCAGGGCCATGTCGGCATTCCAGCCCGGGCCTTGCCACATTGGCACGATGCATTCGGCGAAGTGCTGGGTGAAGCGGGCCAGTTCGGGGAGAGTAGGGCGGGGGTCGGACATTTCGGCGCTCGTCGCTGTCGGGCAGGGCGCCATGGTAGCAGAACTGCGGTTTTCGGCAGCCTGTGGCCGGCAAGCCAGCTGCCACAGGTTAGCGATCAGCTCCGGTTGCCAAGCCCCTGCCAATGCCGCGCCCCGACAAAGATGAAGCGCAGCTGCTGGGTGATCTTTTCCTGCGGCGTCAGCGCCTGTGGATAACCCGCATCGGGGCTGTCGATAAGCTCCGGCAGGGTAGCAAACACTGTCTTCACCACCAGGTCGGCCATCACCGCCAGCGCTGCGTTGTCCAGATGCTGCCAGCGCTTCATGCGTGCCAGGTCAGTGGCCAGGTCGTCGCTGATGTCCTGGCGCAGGCGCGCGATAGCCTGGCGCACGGCATGTGATCCGCCGTACTGCTCACGGGCCAGAAACAGGAACTGTGCACGGTGGGCGGCCACGACATCGAGGAAGATGCGCACCGATGCATCGGTAATGCCGCCCAGTTCGAATTCGTTTTGCCGCACCAGGCGGATGGTCTGGCGGAAGGTAGTGTCGATCTCGGCCACCAGGGCCAGGCCCAGGGCGTCCATGTCGGTAAAGTGTCGGTAGAAACCGGTGGGCACGATGCCGGCTGTCTTCGCCACTTCACGCAGGCTGATACTGCCGAAACCACGGCCACTCTCCATCAGCAGGCAGGCGGCATCGAGCAGGGCCTGGCGGGTCTGTAGTTTCTGTTCGGCGCGCGGCAGCATGTTGCGGGCTTCTATGACGGTAAGGCTGGGCACTCTAGATAAAAAAACAAAGCCCGGTCAATGGACCGGGCCTGGAGGGGAGCAAGCGTTGTGACAGAGGTTGTTCTTTTCGGCCATGGCGATCAGCTCACACGGCTGATTTCAACCAGGCGATCCGAGCCACCTTCGGCAACGCGGCCAGTGCGTTCGATCAGGCGATCCGAGCCACCTTCGGCAACGCGGCCAGTGCGTTCGATCAGGCGATCCGAGCCACCTTCGGCAACGCGGCCAGTGCGCTCGATCAGGCGATCCGAGCCACCTTCGGCAACGCGGCCAGTGCGCTCGATCAGGCGATCCGAGCCACCTTCGGCAACGCGACCAGTACGTTCGATCAGGCGATCCGAGCCACCTTCGGCAACGCGGCCAGTGCGTTCGATCAGGCGATCCGAGCCACCTTCGGCAACGCGGCCAGTGCGTTCGATCAGGCGATCCGAGCCACCTTCGGCAACGCG
>NZ_JABMCN010000078.1:0-2339 GCF_013179515.1 Pseudomonas sp. CM27 | reverse complement strand
CGTTCGATCAGGCGATCCGAGCCACCTTCGGCAACGCGGCCAGTGCGTTCGATCAGGCGATCCGAGCCACCTTCGGCAACGCGGCCAGTGCGTTCGATCAGGCGATCCGAGCCACCTTCGGCAACGCGGCCAGTGCGTTCGATCAGGCGATCCGAGCCACCTTCGGCAACGCGGCCAGTGCGCTCGATCAGGCGATCTGAACCACCTTCGGCAACGGTTTTCAGCGGCTGGGCGATTTCGACAGCGCTGGAGTGTGATTCGGCGGTCAGGTGTTGCTCGCTGGCTGGCAGGGCAAAGGCATTGGCAGCCAGAAGGGACAGGGTCAGGCTCAGAAGATGGCGTTTCATGATTCGGTGCTCCTCTCGGGGGCTGGAAAGTGGGTACGAAGCCAATGCTACGCCGGGTAACGCCAGAGAGAAGTTCATACGGGTAATGGTAACAATCGACCGTATTGATAGAGGTTCGCAACGCGTCTAGGTAGCGCTTTTCAGCTGAAGGGGCGGCAGCCCGCTGTGCGGTACTCGGGTAACACGCGCGGCCTGGCGCGATCCATTGCCGAGCAAAAGGCCCGGAAAAACTTCGCTATCATGGCGCCACCGATAAAACCCCACGGGTTTTCATCAGTCCGAACTAGTGAATGCCATCGCAGCGCCTGTTTTGTGTCATATCGCAAGGAGAATCACGCAATGACGCGTCCCGCCAGAATCCTCGTCTGGACCCTCGCCACCCTCCTGACCCTCTTGGCGATCCTGGTGGTGGTCATCGCCACCTTTGACTGGAACCGCGTCAAACCGCTGCTGAACGAGAAGGTCTCCGAAGCCTTGCACCGGCCCTTCGCCATCAATGGCAACCTCGCCGTGCATTGGCGTACCGAGCCTGAAGAAGGTGGTTGGCGGGCCTGGGTGCCGTGGCCGCACTTCATTGCCGAAGACCTGACCCTGGGCAACCCCGAATGGCTCAAGGAGCCGAAGATGGTCGGTCTGGAGCGTGTCGAGTTCCGCCTGGCACCGTTGCCGTTGCTGTTCCAGCAGATCAGCATCCCGCGCATCGACCTGACCAGGCCCACCGCCAGCCTTACCCGCCTGGCCGATGGCCGGGCCAACTGGACCTTCGACTTTGGCCCCAAGGATGAAAACGCAGAACCCTCCAAGTGGCAGCTGGATATCGGTGCCATCGGGTTCGACCAAGGCAATGTCAGCTTCGACGACCAGACCCTGAAAACCAGCATGAAGGTGCAGATCGACCCGCTGGGCAAGCCGATCCCGTTCAGCGACATTGTCGGCAAGGCCAGCGCCGACAAAGCCGGCGGTGCGCAGGATTACGCCTTCGGCCTCAAGGCCCAGGGCCGTTACAAAGGCCAGCCGGTTGCCGGTACCGGCAAGATCGGCGGCCTGCTGGCCCTGCAGGACGCCAGCCAGCCGTTCCCGCTGCAGGCCGACGTGCGCATTGCCGACACCCATGTGGTGCTCGCCGGTACCCTGACCGACCCACGCAACCTCGGGGCTCTCGACCTGCGCCTGCGCCTGTCCGGTGCCAGCCTGGGCAACCTCTACCCGTTGACCGGGGTGACGTTGCCCGACACCCCGGCTTATTCCACCGACGGCCACCTGAACGCCAACCTGCATGCGCCGCAAGGGGCGACGTTCAATTACCAGGGCTTCAACGGCAAGATCGGCGACAGCGACATTCACGGTGATCTGGCCTTCGTCGCCAGCCAGCCACGGCCAAAGCTGTCGGGCAACCTGGTGTCCAACCAGTTGCTGTTCAAGGACCTGGCGCCGCTGATCGGCGCCGACTCCAACGCCGAGCAGAAGGCCCGCGGCGGTGCCAGCAAGCAGCCGAGCGGCAAGGTGCTGCCGGTGGAAGAGTTCCGCACCGAGCGCTGGCGCGCCATGGACGCCGACGTCACTTTTGCCGGTAAACGCATCGTACACAGCGCACAACTGCCGTTCACCGATCTGTCGGCCCATGTGATCCTGGACGACGGCCTGCTGCGCCTGGAGCCGCTGCGCTTCGGGGTGGCTGGCGGCAATCTGGCGGCCAAGGTGCGCCTGGATGGCCGCAACGTGCCGCTGCAAGGCCGCGCCCGGCTGACGGCACGTGGCTTCAAGCTCAAGCAACTGTTCCCTACCTTCGCGCCGATGCAAACCAGCTTTGGCGAGCTCAACGGTGATGCCGACATCAGCGGCCGGGGCAATTCGGTGGCGGCCCTGCTGGGCACCGCGAACGGGGATCTGCGCATGCTGATCAACGATGGCGCCATCAGCCGCAGCCTGATGGAGATCGCCGGGTTGAACGTGGGTAACTATGTGGTCGGCAAGCTGTTTGGCGACGAGGAC
>NZ_JABMCN010000077.1 GCF_013179515.1 Pseudomonas sp. CM27 | reverse complement strand
CTGGGCGCCTTCAGCGGCGTGATAAACGTCATGATGTTGACGCCAGCCGTTTACATGCTGCAGGTGTACGACCGCGCTCTGGTAAGCCGCAACGTCACCACCCTGGCCATGCTCACGCTGTTGGTAGTGGGGCTGTTCCTGCTGATGTCGGCACTGGAGATGATGCGCACCCGCGTGCTTATCCGCGTCGGCAACTGCCTGGACATGGACCTCAACCGCCGCATCTTCAGCGCCGCCTTCGAGCGCAACCTGAGCCGCGCCGGCGGCAACCCGGCCCAGGCCCTGCAGGACCTGGCGCAGGTGCGGCAGTTTCTCACCGGCAACGGCCTGTTCGCCTTCTTCGACGCGCCGTGGACACCGATCTACCTGCTGGTCTGCTACCTGATCCACCCGCTGCTGGGGCTGGTCACGATGATCGGCTCGCTGATCCTGGTGGGGCTGGCCTACCTGACTGAAAAGGCCACGCAAAAGCCATTGGCCGAAGCCAACCAGGCAGCCCTGTCATCGGCCAGCTACGCCAACAACAACCTGCGCAACGCCGAAGTGATCGAAGCCATGGGCATGCTGCCGTCGATCGGCAAGCGCTGGTTCCAGGGCCACTTGCGGATCCTGCAGATGCAGACCCTGGCCTCCGACCGCGCCGCGCTGATCAGCAGCACCGGGCGCTTTGTGCGCATCACCTTGCAATCGGTGATCCTCGGTACCGGCGCGCTGCTGGCGATCGAGGGCAAGATCACCCCCGGCATGATGATCGCCTGCTCGATCCTGACCGGCCGCGCCCTGGGGCCGGTGGAACAGGTGATCGCCTCGTGGAAGCAGCTGCTGGGTTGCCGCCTGGCCTGGGGCCGGCTCAACGACCTGCTGCAGGACTACCCACAGCGGCCACCGAGCATGTCCCTGCAGCGGCCGATGGGCATGTTGGCGGTGGAAAACGTGATTGCCGGCGCCCCGGGTACCAACACCACCATCGTGCGCGGGGTGAGCTTCAGCCTGGCCGCGGGTGACAGCCTCGGCATCATCGGCCCGTCGGCTTCGGGCAAGTCCACCCTCGCCCGCCTGCTGGTGGGCGTGTGGCCCGCCCAGGCCGGCAAGGTGCGCCTGGATGGCGCCGACATCTTCACCTGGAACAAGGCCGAGCTCGGCCCGTGGCTAGGCTACCTGCCGCAGGACGTGGAGCTGTTCGAGGGCACCATCGGCGAAAACATTGCGCGCTTCGCCGAGGTGGACAGCGATGCGGTGATCCGCGCCGCACGCAGCAGCGGCGTGCACGACATGATCCTGCGTTTCCCGCAGGGCTACGACACCCGCCTGGCAGCCGATGGCAGCCCGCTGTCTGGCGGCCAGAAGCAACGCATCGCCCTGGCCCGCGCCCTGTATGGCGAGCCCAACCTGGTAGTGCTGGACGAGCCCAACGCCAACCTTGACGACCTTGGCGAGAAGGCCCTGGTGGATGCATTGACCGAGCTCAAGGCGCGCGGGGCCACGGTAGTGCTGATTTCCCACCGCCCCAATGTGCTGTGCGCAGTCGACCAGGTGCTGATGCTGCGTGACGGTGGGGTACACATGCTGGGCAGCCGCGATGAAGTGTTCGCGGCGCTGCGCAAGGCCAGCGTGATCCCCGCAGGCGCTGCGACGCCGTTGGCTTCGGTAAAGGTACGGGAGTAGCCGATCATGCAGATGATTCAACACAGCGAACTGATTCCCGCCGATGCCAGCAAGCTGATCGACCTCGATGCCGGTCGGCCGGCACGCTGGGGCTTGTGGATGGTGGTCGCAGGCTTTGGCGGCTTCTTGCTGTGGTCGTGCCTGGCGCCCCTGGACGCCGGCATCGTCGCCACCGGCACGGTCAAGGTCACCAGCAACCGCAAGGCGGTCCAGCACCTGACCGGTGGCACCGTCGAGGCGATTCTGGTCCGCGAAGGCGATGTCGTGAACAAAGGGCAGGAGCTGGTACGCCTCGACGCCCTGCGCGCAGTGGCCGAACAGGGCGCGCTCAGCGCCCAGTACATTGTCAGCAAGACCGTGGAAAACCGCCTGGAAGCCGAGCGTGACGACCGCGACACGGTCGCCTTCGACCCCGCCCTGCTCCAGCACTACGGCAGTGACCCCAGGCTGCTGGCGGCCATGGACCTGCAGCAACGCCTGCTCGACACCCGCCGTGCGGGCCTGGCCGGCGAGCTGAGCATTCTCGAGGAAAACCTTACCGCCTCGGCAGTGCAGCTTAAAGGCCTGCAGCAGGTGTACGGGGCTCGCGCCTCGCAAATCGGCTTTCTCAACCAGGAACTGCAAGGCACCCGGGTGCTGGCAGCCGAGGGCTATGTGCCGCGCAACCGCCTGCTGGAGCTGGAGCGCAGCAACGCCGACCTGTCCGCTGGCCAGGCGGAAAACCTCAACAACATTGCCCGAGCGCGCAGCCAGGCCACCGAGATCAAGCTGCGCATGCTGCAGCGTCAGCACGACTACCTGAAGGAAGTGGAGTCGCAACTGACCGACACCGCCAAGGAAAACACCACCCTGGCCGACCGCCTGCGCGCGCTGGACTACGAAGTGAGCCACACGGTTATCCGCTCGCCGATCGACGGCATGGTCCAGGCGCTGAGCATCGCTACCGTCGGCGGCATCATCCAGCCTGGGGCCAAGATCATGGAAGTCGTGCCGCTGGGCGAGCCGCTGCAGGTCGACGCAATGATCCCGGTGCAGGCCATCGACAAGATGGTCCCGGGCCTGGCCGTGGACATTGCCTTCCCGGCCTTCAACCATGCGCAGACGCCGAATATTCCTGGCAGGGTCAAGACCATCTCCGCCGACCGCCTGCTCGATGAAGAAAGCAAGCAGCCGTTCTACCTGGCCCAGGTTGAAGTGACACCAGCCGGCATGGGCCTGCTGGGCAGCAACCACATCCGCCCCGGCATGCCTGCCACCGTCACCATCAAGACCGGCGAGCGCAACCTGCTCAGCTACCTGCTCAAACCGATGCTCGAACGCGTGGACGCCGCGTTCAAGGAGCAATGACATGAAACGCCCGTGCCTGATGTTGTGCCTGCTGGGTTTGTCGGTACAGGCCAGTGCCATGGACCTGAAACAAGCCTGGGACCTGCTGCAGTACCAAGGCCCGATCTACCGCGCTGCGGTGCATGAAAAACAAGCCGGCGGCGAGAACCGCGCCATCGGCGAGGCCGGCCTGCTGCCGCAGATCAACGCGGCAGCCTACTTCAACAAGGTCGATGGCAGCCAGCGCCAGAATGGCCAGGACAACGACCTGAATTACGATTCGAAAGGCGCCAACGTGCGCCTGCGCCAACCGCTGTTCAACAAGCAGAAGATGGCCGAGTACCGCCAGGGCCAGCAACGCGCCGACTACAGCGTGGCGGTGTTCGACGCCAAGAGCCAGGACGCCGCCGTGCGCCTGGCAGATGCCTACTTCGACGTGCTGCTGGCCAGCGAAACCATCACCCTGGCCAAGGCCAAGCTGAGCGCCTTCGAGGAACAGATGGCTTCGGCGAAGCGGCGCAAGGAGCTGGGTGCCGGCACCATCACCGATATCGACGAGTCGGTGGCCCGCCGCGACCTGGCCGAGGCCGACCTGATCGATGCCCAGGACAACCTGGTCAACACCCGCCGCAAGCTGGAGGAGTACATCGGCGAAACGCCCCAGGCCCTGACCACCCTGCAGCCAGGCTTCAGCACACCGCCGCTGCTGCCGGGCAACCTGCAGGACTGGCTGGTAAAAGCCCAGGCCGACAGCCCGCTGATTCATGCGCGGCGGCACAACTACGAGCTGGCCGAGGAAGAAGTGCATCGCGCCCGCGCGGGGCACTGGCCGACCCTGGATTTCGTCGCCGGCTATAACGCCGGCAGCAGCCAGTCGATTTCCGAGCTGAACCAGCGCAACCACTACAGCTCGATCGGCCTGGAGCTGAACATCCCGCTGTACAGTGGTGGCAGCACCAGCGCCCTGGCCCGCCAGGCCAGCGCCAACAGCTCCAAGGCCCTGGACGAGCTGGACGCCACGCGCCAGGAGGTGATTTCCGACACCACCCGCGAGTACCGCGGCGTGCAAAGTGGCGCCCTGCGTGTTCATGCACTGGAAAAGGCCGTGGCCTCCAACGAACGCTCGCTGACCTCGACCCGCAAGGGTTTCAAGGAAGGCGGCACCAGCACCAACTCGGATGTGCTCAATGCCGAAGAGCTGCTGTACGACGCGCGCCACGACCTGTTCGAGGCCAAGCTGAACTACCTGATGTCACGGCTGCGCCTGGCCTCGTCGGTGGGCAGCCTGGGGGATGACGATATCGAGCAGATCAACGGCTATCTAGGGCCGGAGTTGATGGTCAGCAACTGATGGGTGGATCCACGCAGGCATGTCACTGCACCGTAGCTGCCCGTTCCACCTTCAGGCTATGATCGGCCATCCTGCCGAGGACGCCCTGACCCATGCCCGTCGACCTGCAAGCGTTGTACCCCAGGCTGATCCACCTGATGCTGGACACGGTGTTCGTGGTCGACCGGGACAACCAGATCGTCTTCGTCAGCGATGCCTGCGAGGCCCTGCTGGGCTACCGGGCCTGCGAACTGGTCGGCACGCCGATCACCGCCTACATGCACCCTGACGACCTGGCTGCCACCCGCGCATCGATCGTGCGGGTGATGAACGGCCAACCGCATTACGACTTTCGCAATCGCTACATCCGCAAGGATGGCGGCATCGTGCACATCCTGTGGGCGGCATCGTGGTCCGAGGAGGCCGAGGCCCGCATCGGCGTGGCGCGCGACGTGACTGCCCAGCGGCAAGCCGAGGACGCGCTGCGCTTCCTCGCTCATCACGACCCGCTGACCCGGCTGGCCAATCGGGCCATGTTCAATGAGCAGCTGGACGCCGCCCTGCACGATGCACACCGCCGGGGTGGCAGGCTGGCACTGCTGTTTGTCGATATCAACGACTTCAAAAGCATCAACGATGTTCACGGCCATGCCGTGGGAGACCGTGTGCTGTGCACGCTGGCCCGGCGCCTGGAGGCCTGCATGCAGGCGACCGACACGGTGGCCCGAATTGGCGGGGATGAATTCACCGTGCTGCTGAACGACATGGCCTCGCAGGATGCCGTTGCCGAGAAAGTGGCCTGTGCCCTCGCTGCCATGGCAGCGCCGCTAGAGGGAGAACTGTCCGGCATCAAGGCGCCCACCTGCAGCATCGGGGTGGCCTGCTACCCTGAAGACGGCAGAGATGCCGACGCACTGTTGCGCCATGCCGATGGCGACATGTACCGGGTCAAGCATCTTTACTCCGCGAAACGGTGACACGCATGCCCAACTCCGACAACGCCCTGCTGGATAGCTGGCAGCATAATGCCAAGGCCTGGATCGACGCGGTGCGCAGCGGCGCCATCGAAAGCCGGCGCCAGGTCACCGACCAGGCCATCCTGCTGGCTATCCTCGGCCGCATGCCCGCACGTGTACTCGACCTGGGCTGTGGTGAGGGCTGGTTGCTGCGGGCGCTGGACGACCGGGGTATTGAAGCCGTGGGCGTCGATGGCGACCGGACGCTGGTGGATGCTGCGCGCGCAGCCGGCTCGGCCGAGGTGCACCTGGCCAGCTACGCACAGTTAGCCGATGGGCAGGCCTTTGTGGGTAAAGACTATGACCTGATCTGTGCCAACTTTGCCCTGTTGCAACAGGACATCATCCCGTTGCTGGCTGCGCTGAAAGGTTTGCTGCGGCCCGGTGCTGCGCTGGTGATCCAGACCCTGCACCCTTGGAGCGTGGCGGGCGGGGATTACCAGGATGGCTGGCGGGAGGAGTCGTTTGCCGGGTTTGCCGGGGCCTGGCAGGTGATGCCCTGGTACTTCCGCACCCTGGCCAGCTGGCTGACTGCGCTGGACATGGCGGGGTTGCGACTGGTCAGCCTGCAGGAACCGCAGCACCCGCAGAGTGCGGTGCCGCAGTCGTTGCTGATGGTGGCTGAACACCTCTGAGAAGCTGCTCCTACAGAAGAAATGGCGCCTTGAGGCCTACAGCACCGGCTTGCGCGCCGCGCCGCTGCGGGCCTTGGCCATGGCGGCCAGGCGCACCGCGACGTTGGCCGCGCCGTAACCGGCATAGCCACCTTTGCGCTGGATGATCTCGAAGAAGAAACGCTCTTCGAACGGCTCGGTGTACACGTGGAACAGCTCGCCACCCTGGGCATCGCGGTCATACAGCACGTTGTAGTACGCCAGTTCGCTGAGGAACTCGTCATCGAAGTCGAACCGCGCCGCCAGGTCGTCGTAGTAGTTCAGCGGGATCTCCAGCAACGGCACACCGGCCAGCTTGGCCCGCGCCACTTCACGGAAGATGTCGTCGCAATCAAAGGCAATGTGGTGCACCCCTGAACCGCGGTAGCTGGACAACGCATGGGCGATGGCGGTGTTGCGGTTTTCCGAGATGTTCAGCGGCAGGCGCAAGGTGCCGCACTGGCTGCGCAAGGCGCGGCTCTTGACCAGACCATAGGGGTCGGGGAGCACCACCTCGTCATCGGCGGCGAAGTCGAACAGGCTTTTGTAGAACAGCACCCAGCTGTCCAGCGACTCGGCCGGCAGAGCCAGGGCCATGTGGTCGATGCGGCGCAGGCCACCAGTGGCAGTGGCGGCCTGGTCCAGGCTGAAGTCGGTGTCGTACAGGGTCTGGCCGGCAGTGCCCGGCTCCACCAGGTACAGCAGGCTGCCATCCGGCGCGCGGACCGCCGGCACTTCGCACTCGTTGGGGCCGACCAGGCCGCGGAATGGCTGGCCGCGGAACGCCGTGGCGCGCTTCAGCGCGGCCTGCTGGTCCTTGACCCGCAGCGCGGTGGCGCACAACGACGGGCCATGGGCCTCGAAGAAGTTGTGGCCAAAAGAATACGGTTCGGCGTTCAAGACAATGTTGATATCGCCCTGGCGCAGCAGCTGCACATCTTTGCTACGGTGCTTGCCCGCTTCGGCAAAGCCCAGGCGCTTCAGCCAGCTGCCCAGGCGCGCGCCGACGGCTTCGTCGACGGCAAATTCAAGGAACTCCACGCCGTCATAGGTACTGGCTGCAGGGGGGGTGAACAGCACGCCGGGTTCGATTGGCGTGCCTTCCTGCTCCAGGCGCAGGCGGGTGTGCTCTTCGAGGTACAGCAGAGAGCGCAGGCCGTCAGCGGCATTCTGCCGGGGTGGTGCGGCGCGGAAGCCGTCGTTGAAGATTTCCAGCGACAGCGGGCCACGGTAGCCGGTGGCGAGGATCGGCGCGAGGAAACCGGCCATGTCCATTTCGCCCTGCCCCGGGAAGCAGCGGAAGTGGCGGCTCCATTCCAGCACATCCATGGCCAGGATCGGTGCATCGGCCATTTGCACGAAGAAGATCTTGTCGCCGGGTATGTCGCGGATCGCGCTCGGGTCGCCCTTCAGCGACAAGGTATGGAAGCTGTCGAGAATCACACCCAGGGCCGGGTGGTCGGCCTGGCGCACCAGGTCCCACACTTGCTGGTAGGTGTTGACGTGGCGGCCCCAGGCCAGGGCTTCGTAGCCAATGCGCAGGCCACGCTTGCCGGCGTGCTCGGCCAGCAGGCGCAGGTCGTCTACCAGCAGTTGCTCCTCGCCCAGGGCGTCGGCCTGGACGTTGCTGCACACCAGCACCAGGTCGGTGCCCAGTTCCTGCATGAGGTCGAACTTGCGCTCGGCGCGGTCGAGGTTTTTCTGCAGGCGCTCGCGGCGGCAGCCTTCAAAGTCGCGGAACGGCTGGAACAGGGTAATGGCAATGCCCAGATCGGCGCACATCTGGCGTACCTGACGCGGGCTGCCAGCGTAATAAAGAAGGTCGTTTTCGAAGATCTCGACGCCGTCAAAACCGGCGGCGGCGATGGCTTCGAGCTTTTCCGGCAGGGTGCCGCTCAAGGACACGGTAGCGATCGAACGCTGCATGGCGGGAGTTCCTTATTGTTGGAAAATGACGGTGCCAGGCAGGTAAAAACCCCTGTCACAGTTTATGGCACGATCGATTATTCGCAGGTAAAGTCGTCGCTTCAATCCCTTTGTACGGAATGGTTAGTTTTGCGTTCGATTATCGCACAAAACCCGTTTTAACGAATTGCTAGACCGCTGGCCCGTGGTCAACATGAACCACAGACGCAGGCACACCGACCACCGCCTCCTGCCGTGGCGAGAACACCGGCGGAACCTGCGCAAACAACAATAACAACGGAGACAACGATGGCTCACTCCAGCTCGCAAGCCAAGAAAGCGACCGCCAGTGGATGGATAGGCTCGGCACTCGAGTACTACGACTTCTTCATCTATGCCCAGGCCGCTGCACTGATTTTCCCGCAGATCTTCTTCCCCAACACCGACCCTAAAATGGCCATCATTGCCTCGCTGGCCACCTACGGCGTGGGCTACCTGGCGCGCCCGGTCGGCGCCTTCGTGCTGGGCCACTGGGGTGACACCCGCGGTCGCAAGAACGTACTGCTGCTGTGCATGTTCCTGATGGGCCTGTCGACCATGGCAGTGGGCCTTCTGCCCACCTACCACGACATCGGCTTCCTCGCCCCTGCCCTGCTGGTGGTACTGCGCCTGATCCAGGGCTTTGCCGTAGCCGGGGAAATCTCCGGGGCCAGTTCGATGATCATGGAGCACGCGCCCTTCGGCCGACGCGGCTACTACGCCAGCTTCACCCTGCAAGGCGTGCAGGCCGGCCAGGTGATGGCGGCGGCGGTGTTCCTGCCACTGGCCTACTTCATGCCCAGCGAAGCCTTCAACGACTGGGGCTGGCGCATTCCGTTCCTGATGAGCGCCATCGTGCTGATCGCCGGTTTCATCATTCGCAAGGAAGTGCACGAAACCCCGGCGTTCGTGAAGGAAGAGAAGCAGGACAAAGTTGCCAAGTCGCCGATCAGCGAGGCCTTCCGCCACAGCTGGAAGCACATGGTGCTGGTGATGTTCATGGCGTTGATGAACGTGATTCCGGTGGTGGCCACCATCTTCGGAGCGGCCTACGCGGTGCAGCCAGCCTACGGCATCGGCTTCGACAAGAGCGTGTACCTGTGGATTCCGGTGGTCGGCAACATCGTTGCGGTACTGGTGATCCCGTTTGTCGGCAACCTGTCGGACAGGATCGGCCGTCGCCCGACCATGATCGCTGGCTGCCTGGGCTCGGGTCTGCTGGCGTTCGTCTATCTGTATGCGATCAGTATCCAGAACGTACCGCTGGCGTTCGCCGCCTCGATCGTGATGTGGGGCATGGTTTACCAGGGTTACAACGCGGTATTCCCAAGCTTCTACCCAGAACTGTTCCAGACCCGCTACCGGGTATCGGCCATGGCCATCGCGCAGAACATCGGCACCATGCTGACTGCCATGCTGCCAGCGCTGTTCGCCCTGGTGGCGCCACCCGGCTCGGACAACATCCCGCTGGTAGTGGGTGGGCTGGCATTCTTCATCACTTGCGTGTGCGCCCTGGCGGCCTACATTGCCCCGGAAACTCATCGACTGGCGATGGAAGACCTGGGTAATCCGCAGGCCAAGCCGATGGAGAAAGAGGCGTATGAGGCCAGCCGTAAAGGCAGCTTTCAGGCAGTGAGCCACTGACAGGTTGCACGGGGCTGTCCTGCAGCCCATCGCCGGCAAGCCAGCTCCCACAGGATCGCATCACGCCTGAGGCAGATGCGGTCGTTGTGGGAGCTGGCTTGCCGGCGAATGGGCCGCGAAGCGGCCCGGGCGATTTCAGCTTTTGACAACTTCCTGCAAGTGAGCCCAAAGCCTTTCGACATCCCCGCGCTCGGTCGGCAACGCGCCGATCGACACCCTCACCATCCAGCGCCCGTCCAGCGTCGCTGGCGTCACATAGGCCTCCCCGCTGGCATTCAACTGCTCTGCCCAGCCCCTGGTATGCGCATCCAGCGCCTCCCCTTCCAGCCCTGCCGGCCGGTGGCGAATGCACAAGGTCTGCAACTGCACCGGCGCCAGCACTTCCCACTCTGCCGCCGCGCCAACCTGCCCCGCCAACCACTGGGCATTGTCCAGGTCACGGCGCAACCGCGCCTGCAACGCCTCAACCCCCTCGCTGCGCAACATGAACCACAGCTTCAGCGCACGGAACCGGCGACCCAGTGGGATGCCCCAGTCACGCAGGTTCTTCACCTCGCCATCCACGGCCGACTGCAGGTAGCTGGGGTTGGTGCTCATCACCCGGATCAGGTGCTGCGGGTCGCGTACGTAATAAATGGAGCAATCGAAAGCCACACCCAGCCACTTGTGCGCATTGACCACCACCGAATCGGCCAGCTCGATGCCGTCCCACATCCAGCGGCATTCAGGCAGGATCATCGCCGAGCCGGCCATGGCCGAGTCCACATGCAGCCACAGGCCGTTGGCCTGGGCGATTTCGCCGATCGGGCGCAGCGGGTCGAGGGCGGTCGTGGTCGTGGTGCCGGTGGTGGCGACGACGGCGCACGGCTGGTTGCCAGCAGCCAGGTCCTGCTCGATGGCCGCCTGCAGCGCTTGCGGCTGCAGGGCGTAGCGTGTGTCGGTGGGGATCAGGCGGATATTGTCGCGACCAAAGCCGGCCAGCAGCGCCGCCTTGTCCACCGAGCTGTGGGCGTGGGCACTGACATACACGATCAACGGTTTGGGCTGGGCCTGCAGGCCACCGCGCACCAGGGCGTAGTCACTGGCGCGCTCGCGGGCACTGATCAGCGCCACCAGGGTGCTGGTCGAGGCGGTGTCCTGGATCACCCCGCTCCATTGGCCAGACAGGCCGAGCAGCTGGCGCAGCCAGTCAAGCGTGGTTTCTTCCAGTTCGCTCAAGGCCGGGCTGGATTGCCATGACAGGCCAAGAACGCCCAGGCCGGTGCTGAGGAAGTCGCCGAGTACCGACGACAGGGTGCCGTTGGAGGGGAAGTAGCCGTAGAAATCCGGGTGCTGCCAATGGGACAGGCCGGGCATGACCAGCTGGTTGACGTCGGCGAGGATCGCTTCGAATGGCTCGCCTTGCCGGGGGGCAGCTGCAGGCAAGGCAGACTTCAGGTACCCGGGCTCGACCTGGGCCATGACCGGGCGTTCGCCGACGGTTGTGCGGTAGTCGGCGATCATGTCGATCAGTTGGTGGCCGTACTGGCGGAATTGTTCTGGGGTCACGTGGGGGCTCCTGAGGTTAGTCCGCTGCCTGTGCCGGCCCTTTCGCGGGTGAACCCGCTCCCACAAGCGCCCGCTGATGTGGAAGCGGGTTCACCCGCGAAAGGGCCGGTACAGGCAACACAATGCCCCCAGTCTAGGCACCTGTGCCCAGACTATTAACCCCGCATCACGCATACCTGCTATGGCAAACCCGCATGCCCACCCTGCACGCCGAACTGCGACTGGCGCCACAACTCGAATACCCGGTTGCGCAACCAGCGGTGCTCGGCCGAAGCCTGCAGGCGCTGGTGCCACACCACCCAGTAGCGCTGGCTGTGGTCGATGAAGCCCAGCGGCCGCCAGGCCAGGTGATGCAGGCGGCTCAGTTGCCGGGCAATATGTTCGGGCACCGTAGCCACAGCCAGGCTGTTGGCGATCACCTGCACAGTGGCCGAGAAGAACGGCACCTCCAGGCTGACCCGCCGCTGCAGGCCCTGAGCGCGCAGGTGGCGGTCGATGAAGCTGTCTTTGTCACCCCCGCCGGAGATACGCACATGCTTGTGCGCCAGGTAATCGGCCTGGCTGAGCGTGGTGTGAGCGGCCAACGGATGATCCTGGCGCATCAGGCACACCGCGCGGTCCTCGCCCAGCAAGCGCCCGTGCAGGTTGGGCGGCGACTCGTCGAACAAGGTGGTGGCCAGGTCGATCTCGCCACTGGCCAGCAAGGCATACTGCCCGGCCTGCCAGGTACGGTATTCCAGCGACACACCGGGTGCTTCACGCTCCAGTGCGGCGACCAGCAACGGCAGCATGTGCTCGGCCACGTAATCCGAGGCGGCCAGGCAGAAGCGCCGCTCGCAACGCGCCGGGTCGAACACCGCGGGCTGGCGCAGGGCGTGCAGTTCTTCAAGGACTTGCCGCAGGGGTTCGACCAGCGCTTCGGCGTACTCGCTGAGTACGTAGCCACGGCCCTGGCGTACCAGCAACGGATCATCGAAGGCTTCGCGCAGGTGGGCCAGCTGACGGCTCAGGGCGGACTGGCTGACGCCCAGACGCTCAGCGGCGTGGCTGAGGTTTTTCAGCTGCAACAGGTGGTCGAGGGTGCGCAGGTGGGCAAGGCTGAGGGAGGCGAAAGCGGGGTTCATGCAGGCTCCCTGCGGTGAAATTCAGAAGCCCGCTCCTACAAAATACCTGTGGGAGCGGGCGAGCCCGCGAAGGGCCGCAAGGCGGCCCCGGAATTTACGCGGTCAGACCGACGTACACGTTCTGCACGTCATCGTTCTCGTCGATGGCCTCGAGGAACGCTTCAACCTCGGCCAGCGCCTCGGCACTGAGGCTGGCCGCGCTTACCGGGTTTTTCGGGGTGTAGCCGATCTTCGCCGAGGTCACGGTGAAGCCATGCTCCGGCAGGGCCTTCTGCACCGCGTCGAGGTCGGTGGTGTCGGTGATGAACAGGGTCGAGCCCTCTTCTTCACCTTCCTCGAAGTCCTGGGCGCCGGCTTCGATGGCGGCCATTTCCGGGTCGGCATCGCCTTCGGCAGTGGCTTCGATCAGGCCGACATGGTTGAAGTCCCAGGCCACCGAACCGCTGGCACCCAGCTGCCCCTTGCGGAACAGCACGCGGATCTGCGCGACGGTACGGTTGATGTTGTCGGTGAGGCACTCGACGATCAGCGGCACCTGGTGCGGGGCGAAGCCTTCGTAGCTGACCGCGTGGTACTGCACGGCATCACCGTCCAGGCCGGCACCCTTGCGGATTGCCCGGTCCAGGGTCTCGCGGGTCATCGAAGCCTTCTTGGCCTGCACGATGGCCAGGCGCAGGCGCGGGTTCATGTCGGGATCGGCGCCCGATTTGGCCGCGATCTGGATTTCCTTGGACAGCTTGCCCATGATCTTGCCCTTGGCGTTGGCAGCTGTTTCTCTATGCTTGGCTTTCCACTGTGCGCCCATGTCGACTCTCTTGTTTCAGCGGCCGGTTCCGGAAGCGACCGGCCAAAAGTGGGTGCAGTTTATACGCCCTCAGGCACGGGATCGACAAGAAATCGCATCAGCCTTTATCGGCCTTGCCCGCCGCCGCGGCAAACCGCGCCAGGCGCACATCCAGCCTGCGCGGGCGCAAGCCGTGGTCTTCGGCGCGCTCCTTGCGACGGATGGCATTGCGCACCATCAGCGAGCCCAGGTAGCGGATCGGCTCGGGCGGGAACAGCCCCAGCGGCCCCTTGACCAGCGGTGAGCGGGTCCACGGGTTGTCCAGCCCCAGTGCCAGCGACGAGAGAATCTGCCCGCCCATATGGCACGGCCCGACGCCGCTGCCGGAATAGCCAAAGCCGTAGAACACATTGCCCTGCCCGTCCAGCCGGCCAAAGAATGGCAGGCCGGTTACCGAGCGGTCCGACGGCCCGTTCCAGCTGGCCGCCAGCGGCACGTCGGCCAGCGCCGGGAAAAACCCGCCCAGGCTTTCGCGCAGCAAGGGCCGGTACGGCGATGGCTGGTCGAACACCGGCAACATGCGCCCGCCATAGGCAAAGGTATTACCGCCCTTGCCGAGCATCAGCCGGCCATCGGAGGTGTTGTGGTAGTAATGCACGAAGATGCGCGAGTCGAGCACGCTGATGCCGCTGTCCAGGCCGACCTGGCTCAGCAGGTCGGGGCACGGTTCGGTGATCACCATGTCGCTGGAGACAATCGCCACGCTGCGCTCGAACTGCGGGAAGGCCCGCGCCATCCAGGCATTCAGGCCCAGCACCACGCGATCGGCACGCAGCGTGCCATGGGCGGTGCGCACCTGCACCGGGGCGCCGTGCTCCAGGCCGGTCATGGCGGTGCCCTCATGGATGCGCACGCCGCGCTGCAAGGCCACACGGCGCAGCCCGCGCACCAGCTTGCCTGGCTGCACAGTGGCTGCCGCGGGTGAAAACCAGCCCTCCAGGTGCCGCGCCGACCCTGCCAGGCGCTGCACCTGCTGCAACGGCAGACGGCTGAAGGAATTGATGCCCTTGTGCTCCAGCGCGGCGATTACTGCGTCGGTCGCCCCGATCTGGGCCGCGTTGGTGGCGGTGTACAGCGTGCCGTCCAGGCGATAGTCGCAGTCGATGCCATTGGCCGTGCAAAACGCGCCGATGTCACCGATGCTGCGCTCCGACTCCTGCACCAGGCGCACAGCCTCTGCCGGTCCGAACAAGCGCTCGAGGGTGAAGTACTTGGCCGACCAGGACAGCGCACACCCACCGTTGCGGCCACTGGCACCGGCACCGCAGATATCGGCCTCGATCAGCACGATATCCAGGGCCGGCGCTGCCTCCTTGAGCATCAATGCAGTCCACAGACCGGTGTAGCCGCCGCCGACGATGCATACATCGCAACGGGCATCGCCTTGCAGGGGCGGGCACACCGCCTCCTGCGCCGAATCCAGGGCCTGTTGCAGCCAGAACGGTCTCATTCGCTCGCTTTCCTTTCAGGTACGCAGTGGCTTGATTGCCATGCTGGTGTTCGGCGCCACATCGGCACTGTGCGCAGCGCTGGCGGGGCGGCTGTTCCAGTGCGGCAGCAGCACCAGTGCCGAGAACAGCGCGCAGCCGGCGAACACGATGAACACCGTAACGCCATCGAAGTAACCCGGCAGCAGCCCGCCCAGCACCGCCCCCACCGAACCGCAACCGTTGACGAAGCCCGCCGCGGTGGCACCGGCCTTGGCCGTGCCGAAGTCGATCGCAGCAGCACCACTGATCATCGAGTCTGGCCCGTAGAGGGTCAGGCCCATCACGAACAGCAGGGCCACCACCAGCATCACGCTGCCGGTGTCCATGGCGGCCATGAACAGCGCCAGGGTCACGGTCAGCAGCACCAGGCTGATGACACACGCCGGCATGCGCCTGGCGCCGAACAGCTTGTCCGAGGCCAGGCCGATGATGATCGGGCCAAGCAGTCCGGCCAGTTCGAAGGCTGTGGGGATGATTGCCGCGCCAACCTTGCCCACCGACGGCATCTGCTCGAAGACGATCACCGGCCCCCACAGCAGGATCGCGTAGCGCGCCGGCTTCAACAGGAAATACGCCAGGCCGAGGGTCAGTACCGTGCGGTTGCGCATGATCTCCTGCAGCGGTGCCCACACACTGCACAGGTTGCCGGCCGGGGCCATGCTCTGCGGCTCGGGCTCCACCGCTGGCAAACCGACGTCTTCAGGCTTGTTGCGCTGCAGGATGAAGAACAGCACGGCCACCAGCGCCACCACCGCGGCACTGGAGAAGAACGCCGCATGCCAGGTGCCGACCAGGGTATAGGCCCACCAGCCGGCAAACGGCGAGGCCACCAGGCCGCCAAAGGCGTAGCAGGAGCTCCACAGGCCCAGCACCCGGCCACGCTGCGAGGCAGGGAAGAAACTGCCGATGTTCTTGCACAACCCGGCCCAGCCAGTGGATTGCGCCAGCCCCTGAACCAGCATGCAGGTGGCAAAAATCGGGAAGGTGGCATAGCTGCCCATCACCACCGCCGCCACTGCCGATATCAGCAGGCCGCCAAGCACCACCACGCGCGGCCCGAAGCGGTCGGCGAGCATGCCCCAGGTAAACTGGCCAACCGCATAGGCGGCCAGGTAGATGGCGTCGAGGTTGGCCATGGCGGCCTTGTCGAGCATGAAAGCCGGGTCTTCGGCGATGCCCAGCTTGGCCACCGAAAACGCCTTGCGGGTGAAATAGAAGGCGGCGTAGGCCAGCCAGGTTATCGCAAAAATCTGCATGCGCCAGCGTTTGAACGTGGCTAGGGAATTATTCATATGAGTCTGACCTCTTGCTCAAGTGTGCCGGCAGAATGTGAAAAAACGCCTGTCTTGTTGTTGTGTTGCGCACAGCGATGACGAGGCTGTCATCGGGTCAGATGGCGCCGTGTGAGCGCCATGGCCCTGGCGGGCACTTGTGGTGTTCGCGTCGGGCTGAACGGTATGGAAACAGTTGCTGACTGATAAATAAAATCGATTTATCGTATTTCACACATAAGCCCAGCTTGTTACTGAGGTCGTCATGTCGGTTTCCCACGCACAACTCAAGGCCTTTCACGCAGTGGCCGTGCACGGCAGCTTTACCCGCGCTGCACAAAAGCTGTTTCTTACCCAGCCGGCGGTGTCGGACCAGGTACGCAAACTGGAGGAACGGTTCGGTGTATTGCTGTTCCACCGCAACAAGCGCTCGGTGCAACTGACCGACCTGGGCGAGCGCCTGTTGGGCATCAGCCAGCGCCTGTTTGCCTGCGAAGCCGAGGCCCATGAGCTGCTGCAGGACTCACGCGCCCTGCACACCGGCAGCCTGGTGCTGGCGGTGGATGCGCCGGTGCACGTGCTGCCGCAGATCGCCCGCTTCTGCCAGCGCTACCCGGGCATCCAGGTGAAGATCGAGACCGGCAACACCGATGAATCGCTGGCCAGGCTGTTCAGCTACCAGGCCGACCTGGCCCTGCTTGGCCGGGATGTCGATGATCAGCGCCTGCATTGCCTGCCGCTGCGCCGCGACCCGATGGTGGCGTTCGTTTCGCACAACCACCCGTGGGCCAGCCGCGGCTCGATCAGCCTTGCCGACCTGGACGACACGCCACTGGTGCTGCGCGAGCCGGGCTCGGTGACGCGGCAGACTTTGGAAGAAGAGATGCAGCGGGCCGGGTTGCGGATACGCCCGGCCATCCAGGTGGAGGGCCGGGAGGCGGCGCGTGAAGCGGTAGTGGTGGGGATTGGCGTGGGCGTGGTGTCGGCGGCAGAGTTTGGTGCCGATGCGCGGGTGTGTGCGTTGCCGATCATTGACTGCCAGCGGCACCTGACCGAAACACTGGTATGCCTGCGCGAACAGCGAACGCGGCGGGTGGTGGCGACCTTTTTGCAGATGGTCGAGGAAGGGGTGCAAGTCTGGGCTGGGCCTATTGCCGGCACTGCCAGCCCGGCTATGCTGGAATAACCTCACCCCGCAAACCGATCACCCATGCTCTACCGCCTCGCCGCCGACAGTCTGGTCCTGCTGCACCTGGCCTTCATCCTGCTGGTCCTGTTCGGCGGGCTGCTGGTGCTGCGTTGGCGCCCTGCCCTGCTGCTGCACCTGCCAGCCCTGGCCTGGGGCCTGGCGGTGGAATGCCTGCAGTTGGGCTGCCCGCTCACCCGCTGGGAAAACCGAATGCGCGAAGCTGCGGGTGACGCGGGCTACGAGGGCGGCTTCGTCGAGCATTACGTTTGGCCACTGATCTACCCCACAGGGCTCACACCGCAGATCCAGTTGCTGATGGGCGGTTTCGTGCTGCTGCTCAACCTTGGCATCTACAGCTACGCGGCCCGGCGCTGGCACCGCCCTAGCGGGTAGCGATCAGGAACAGGCGCGGGAACGGCAACAGCACCTTGCCGTCGGTGGCTGGCGGGTAATCGCGCTGCATGGCCTGCAGGTACATCTGCAGGAAAATGGCCTGTTCCGCCGCGTCCAGGCGTGCCAGGTAGGGCCGAAGGGCCGAACCCTTGAACCACTCCACCACCGCTTCCGCGCCACCGGGCAGCGGGTGGTGATAGGTGGTACGCCACACATCCACGCGAGTGCACAGCGGGCTGAGCAGGTCATAGTAGAACGCCGCGCTGTGCCGTGGCGGCAGCTGGAAGTCTGCAAACTTCGCCGCCCAGGGGCCTTGGCTGGCGATTTCGCGCAGCTGACGGTGAGCCGGTTCGTCGAGGTTATCAGGCGTTTGCACGGCCAGGCTGGCACCTTCACTGAGTTGGCGCACCAGGTGCGGGTACAGCGAGGCGTGGTCGGCTACCCACTGCAGCGAGGCATTGGCCAGGATCAGGTCCTGCGGCTCAGGCGCGGACCAGCCGGCAATGTCAGCCACGGCCGTGCGTACCCGGGGGATACACAGGCGTTTGCGCTGGCGGGCCTTGTCAATCATGTCCGGGTCGCTGTCCAGCGCGGTTACCTGGGCATCTGGGTAACGTTGCAGCAGCACTTCGGTGGAGTTGCCAGGGCCGCAGCCCAGGTCGGTGGCGTGGCGCACCGGGCGCGCTGGCACGGCGGCAAGCAGGTCGCGCACGGCGCGGGTGCGTTCATCTTCGAACAGGGAATACTGGGTGGCGGACCAGGCCATGTGTGGCTCCTTTGGGCAGGCAATGTGCACAGCATATGCTATCTGCCGGCTGTGAGGGCCTTACTCCTGCTCCGCCAGCAATGCCTGTATCACCTGCTCCTGCCCCGCATAATCCCCCTCGCCAAAGTGCACATGGCGCACCTGCCCCATGCGGTCGACGAAGTAATGCGCCGGCCAGAACTGGTTGCCCCAGGCATTCCACACTTTGTAGTCATTGTCGGCCGCAACCGGATAACCGATCCCCAGCTTGGCCACCTTGTCGCGCAGGGTATCCAGATCATGCTCGTAGTCGTACTCCGGCGTATGCACCCCGACCACCACCAGCCCCTGGTCGGCATAACGCCGCGCCCAGTCGTTGACATGCGGCAGGCTGCGCTGGCAGTTGATGCAGTCCCAGGTCCAGAAGTCCACCAGCACAACCTTGCCTTTGAGCGCCGGAGCATCCAGTGGCGCGGAGTTCAGCCAATGGCTGGCGCCCGACAGCGCCGGCATGGCGCCGTAGCTGTCACGGGGCATCAGCTGCCCGGCCAGGCCCAGACCGGCTGCGACCAGGGCAATACCTCCTACTAGCAACAGCAGGCGTCGATCAGTTCTCATGGCAACCGCCGGTGGCGTAGCTGCGGTACTGCACGCTCTGCTGCTGACCCTTGGAATCGAGGTAGTCCATGCGGGTATTCACCAAGCCGCAAGCGTTGCTCTGGTCATCCTGAACCGACAGTACTTTTTTCACATCCAGCTGATCGCCGTAGCGGTACTGCATGGGGCTGCCTTCATGCATTGGGGCGGTGGCGGCCTGGGCGGCGATAGCGCCGCAGCCGAGCACGGCGAACAGGCTGGCGCTGGCGAAGGTCTTGAAGTTCATGGCATCTCTCCTGTGTAGCACTGGGTATGGGGAGTGTTGCTCCCCGGTCGAGAGCCATTTGACGCCTGCCAGGTATCCCATATGTGTCGCCCGAAGCGTGATGTGCTTCCTGCTGTATCCATGCCCAGGCCAGATACACTGCAATACAAAACCCCGCAGGCACGCGCGAGCGTGCTCTGTACACTGCGGCAAAGCCCACTTACACAGGAACGCTGCGCATGGAACACGTCGATCACATCCTGATCGTCGACGACGACCGCGAGATCCGCGAACTGGTCGGCAACTACCTGAAGAAGAACGGCCTGCGCACCAGCATCGTCGCCGACGGCCGGCAGATGCGCGCCTTTCTCGAAGCCAACAGCGTCGACCTCATCGTCCTCGACATCATGATGCCCGGCGACGACGGCCTGCTGTTGTGCCGCGAACTGCGCGCCGGCAAGCACCGCAACACCCCGGTGTTGATGCTGACCGCGCGCAACGACGAAACCGATCGCATCATCGGCCTGGAGATGGGCGCCGACGATTACCTGACCAAGCCGTTCTCGGCACGCGAACTGCTGGCTCGCATCAACGCCGTGCTGCGCCGCACGCGCATGCTGCCGCCCAACCTGACCATTAGTGAAAGCAGCCGCCTGCTCGGTTTCGGCCAGTGGCGCCTGGACACCACCGCGCGTCATCTGCTCGACAGCGAAGGTACCCTGGTAGCCCTGAGTGGCGCCGAGTACCGCCTGCTGCGGGTGTTTCTCGACCACCCGCAGCGGGTGCTCAGCCGGGAGCAGCTGCTGAACCTGACCCAGGGCCGTGAAGCCGACATCTTCGACCGCTCCATCGACCTGCTGGTCAGCCGCCTGCGCCAGCGCCTGGGTGACGATGCCCGCGAGCCAAGCTGCATCAAGACCGTGCGCAGCGAGGGCTATGTGTTCTCGCTGCCGGTGCAACTGCTCGAGTCGCCCGCATGAAATGGCCACGGACGCTGGCCTCGCGCCTGGCACTGATCTTCTTCACCGGCCTGGTGCTCGCCTACGGCCTGTCGTTCGGCCTGCAGGCCTACGAACGCTATATCAGCAGCCGCTCGATGATGCTCAGCAACCTGGAGCAGGACGTGGCCACCTCAGTGGCCATCCTCGACCGCTTGCCCGCCGCCGAACGCGCAGCCTGGCTGCCGCGCCTGGAACGGCGCACCTACCGCTACCGCCTGGACCAGGGCCTGACGGGCGAGGCCATGCCCAGCAGCGACCCACCCATGGCTGCCGAGTCGATCGTCAAGGCCATCGGCAGTGACTACCGCCTGACCTTCGAGGAGATCCCCGGCCCGAATGCGCACTTCCAGGCCCACCTCACCCTGGCCGACGGTACGCCGCTGACCATCGACGTGACCCCGACCCCAGTCCCGGTGGCCCGTTGGCTGCCAGTGGTATTGCTGATCCAGCTGGCGGTGCTGTTACTGTGCACCTGGCTGGCGGTACGCCTGGCCATCGGCCCGCTTACCCGCCTTTCCCGTGCGGTGGATAGCCTCGATCCGGACAAGCCCGGCGTGCAACTGGATGAAACCGGCCCGCGCGAGGTGCGCTACGCCGCTGCGGCCTTCAACGCCCTGCAGGCACGAATTGCTGCCCATCTCAAAGAGCGCATGCAGCTGCTGGCGGCCATTTCGCACGATCTGCAAACGCCGATCACGCGGATGAAGCTGCGTGTCGAAGTGATGGATGATGGCCTCGAGAAAGACAAGTTGTGGAGCGACCTGGGCGAGATGGAGCACCTGGTGCGCGAAGGCGTGGCCTATGCCCGCAGCATGGACACCAGCACCGAGGCCCCGTGCCGGGTCAACCTCGATGCCTTCCTCGACAGCCTGGTGTTCGACTACCAGGACAGCGGCGCCCAAGTCCAGCGCCGCGGCAGCAGCGTAAGCCTGCTTCAAACCCGCCCGCACGCCCTGCGCCGGGTACTGGTGAACCTGGTCGACAACGCACTCAAGTTTGCGGGCGCCGCGGAGCTCGAAGTGTGCAGTGAGGGCGGCACTACAGTGATCCGCGTGCTCGACAACGGGCCAGGCATACCGGGTGGCGAGCTGGAAGACGTGCTCAAGCCGTTCTACCGGGTAGAAGGGTCACGCAACCGCAGCACCGGAGGCACCGGGCTGGGGCTGGCCATCGCTCATCAATTGATCCAGGCGATGGGTGGGCGGTTGACCCTTAGCAACCGCAAAGGTGGCGGGCTTTGCGCTCAGATCGAGCTCAACTGACTGGCAGGTCCGCTTCAAAAATCCAGCATTCTCTGAAGGGTTTCTACAATCCGATACACAATCCGTCTCTCCCGACACACTGCCGATACCCGCCCCCTTCACACTCCCGGTCATCCAACCACACCCGGCCTGCAGCGCCGCTGCGCCGGTGCACTTTACCTGGAAGAGACCACCCACATGACAACCTTCACTCGCACCCTTGCCCACTTCGACCGTTTCGGCACGTGGAGCGCCGACCTGCCTCTACGACTGTTTCTGGCGTGGGAGTTTTTTGAGTCAGGCCTGGAGAAGTTCAATGGCAGCAACTGGTTCGCCGACCTGCAATCCAGCTTTCCCTTCCCCTTCAATCTGCTGCCCGCCGAGCTGAACTGGCAGCTGTCGATGTGGGCGGAATTGATCCTGCCGTTGCTGCTGTTGCTTGGGCTCGGTACCCGGCTGGCATCTTTGGGACTTGTGGTGGTGACGGTAGTGGCTATAGCGGCAGTGCACTGGCCGGCGCATTGGTCAAGCGTGGCCGAATTGGCCCAGGGGTATGCGATCACCGACCAGGGCTTTGGCAACTACAAGCTGCCGTTGATCTACCTGGTGGCGTTGCTGCCACTGCTGCTCAAGGGGGCTGGGCGCCTGAGCCTGGATCATTGGCTAAGGGCGCGGTTCTACAGCTGAAATCGCTGGGGCTGCTGCGCAGCCCATCGCCGCGCGCCCCAATACGTGCAGTCAGCAGGTACCGATGATGACGCCTTGCCCGCGCAGTCCCTCCAGCAACGCCAGCCCCTGCTCTACATCCCCACCCACAGCCGCCAGCCGCGCCCGTCCACTGCCCTGCTCCACCAGCAGCCGATAGGCCATCGGCGCCAGCCGCGCAAAGCGCACCTGCAAGCCGGCATCGCGATACACCAGCAGCAAGGTCGGCGCGTCTGGCGCAACCGTTGGCTGGTAATCCACACCAATACGCTCCACCGGCCAACGATAAGCCAGCACTCGCGCCACACACGACAACAGCGGCTCGCCATCCAGCAAGTCGCCCGCCGGCTCATGCTGCGCATCCTCGGCATCACTCAGGTACAACTGCGCCTCGATCCATTCATAGTGCGCCAGCTCCAGCTGCCAGGGCGCGTCCAGCTCCACCCCCTGCAGGTAATCGACGAAGGCCTGGGCAATTTCGGTAAACAACGGCGTCTGGCTACGGTAGTTGGCGTAGAAGTCACGCACGCGGGCATGCCAGCACTGTTCCCCTAATGCCTGGCGCATCACCGGGAAGCTGCCAGCCAGCAAGCCTTCGATAGCGCCGTAGAACAACTCGCAGTAAACCTTCAGGCGCCGCGCCTCCAGGCCGGGCGGCGGGGCATGGCGCTGAGGATCGCGCAGGTGGCGGGCCAGGGTGTATTGCTGTTCGCGCAGGGTCTCATTCATGGATTGAAGCT
>NZ_JABMCN010000076.1 GCF_013179515.1 Pseudomonas sp. CM27 | reverse complement strand
GCCCTTCAAGCGCTCGATCTCGACCAGCGCCGGCGGCACCACTTTCTGCATCTCCTCCGCCAGCACATGCCGCTCGACCTGCAATTCGCTCAGCACCACCCGCAACACGCTGGCGAAATCCGGCAGCCCCGGGGTGATGGCCAGGTCAATCAGCTCGACCCCCGGCGGCACTGGCAACCCAGCATCACCGATCACCAGAATATCGCCATGCCCCATGCCGGCAATGGTCCGCGACAGGGCAACGTTCAGCAGCGGGGTTTTCTTCATGGCGCTAGCTCCGCCAGATAAGGAATGGACGGCTGGGCCCCGGCGCGGGTGACCGACAGGGCCGCTGCGCGCTGGCCGAAGGCGATGGCCTCGCCCTCCCCCAGCCCGCGCACCAGGCCAGCGGCAAAGCCGCCGATGAAGGTATCGCCGGCAGCAGTGGTGTCCAGCGGTTGCACCACCGGCGCCGGATAGTGCTGATGGCCTTGGGCGCTCACCCGCAACGCCCCTTGCGCGCCCAAGGTGATGATGACCTTGCCCGCCCCCAGTTGCAGCAAGCGCTCGCCGGCCCGCCGGGCACTGCCCTGGTCGGTGACCGCAATACCGGTCAGGGCCTCGGCCTCACTCTCGTTGGGGGTGAGGTAGTCGATGTGCGCGAACCAGTCCGCGGGCAATGGGCCCGTGGCGGGCGCGGGGTTGAGGATCACGTGCTTGCCCAGCTCACGCCCCCTGGCCAGGGTCCAGGCCACGGTATCCATGGGCACCTCCAGCTGGCAGATGATCACCTCGGCCGCCTGCAGCAACGCATCAAACGCCTTTACCGATTGTGGCGTCAGCAGGCCATTGCCGCCGGGGATGATGACGATGCAGTTCTGACTGGCGGCATCCACGGTAATCAGCGCTATCCCGCTGGACACCCCGGGGCAGGTGCTGACGCCCTGGCAGTCGATACCCTCGACATACAAGGCCCGGTGCAGTTGCCGGCCATAATCATCGTCACCCACGTTGCCGATCATCGCCACGCTGCCGCCCAGCCGCGCCACTGCCACCGCCTGGTTGGCACCTTTGCCGCCCGGCACGGTGAAAAAACTGTCGCCAGGCAGCGTTTCGCCGGCCCGGGGCAGGCGCTGCGCGCGGGCCACCAGGTCCATGTTGAGGCTACCGACCACCACGACCTTGGCATTCATGACATTTCCTTAGCGTTAGCGGTAATCGTTGAACAGGTCCGGGCGCGGCCCGGTGGACTCGCGCAAGACAATGCGCGGGGCAACGATGCGTTGCTCTGCCGCGCCTTGGCGGGGCGTACCGATGCGCGCCAGCAACAGCGACGCGGCGTTTTCGCCAAGCTCGCGAATCGACTGGCCCACCGTGGTCAGCGGTGGGTACACGTAACGGCTCAGTTCGATGTCGTCGAAACCGATCACCGACAACTCGCCAGGTACGTTGATATTGCGTTCGGCCGCCGCACGCAGCACGCCAAAGCCGATCATGTCGTTGCCGGCAAAAATCGCGGTGGGCCGCTCGCCCTCCAGCACCCGGGCTGCCGCTGCATGGCCACCGGGGCTGGTGAAGTCGCAGTGCAGCACGCGGCTGCCCTGTACTTGCACCCCGGCTTCGGCCATGGCCCGGCGAAAACCGCCGAGGCGCAGCTGGGTGACGCCGGTTTCGGCGGGGCCGCCGATGTAGGCGATGTCGCGATGGCCAAGCTCCAGCAGGTGCCGGGTGGCCAGGTAGGCGCCCTGCTCGTGGTCGATGCGCACCAGGTCGGCATCGACGCCTTCCAGTTCACGGTCGACGATCACCATAGGCGTGCGCACGCAGGCCAGGCTTTGCAGCAGGTCGCTGTCCTGGCCCACCGAGGCCACCACCAGGCCGTCGATGCGCTTTTCCAGCAGCACGCGCAGGTAGCTGCGCTGCTTTTGCGGGTTGTCGTCGGAATTGCACAAGATCACGCAGTAGCCGTTGCGTTCGCAGACGTCTTCGATGCCCCGCGCCAGCTCGGCGAAATACGGGTTGACGCTGTTGGGCACCAGCAAGCCGATGGTGGCCGTGCTGCGCGCCTTCAGCGAGCGCGCCACGGCACTGGGCACGTAGTCGAGCTCGACGATGGCGGCTTCTACCTTCAACCGTACCTGCTCGCTGACAGGCCGGGTCTTGTTCAGTACATGGGACACGGTGGTGTAGGAAATACCCGCCAGTGCCGCGACATCTTTGATGGTTGCCATGGTTTCAGTTCCGCCGGGCTGCACGCCGGCTGCGGTAAGTGTCCAGCACCACGGCGATGACGATCACCGCCCCGGTGATGATGCGTTTGGTGGGTTCGCTGGCGCCGATCTGCGCCAGCCCGGCGGCCAGTACAGAAATGATCAGTACGCCAAAAAAGGTGCTGATGACCGAGCCGCGCCCGCCCATCAGGCTGGTGCCGCCAATCACCACGGCGGCGATCACCTGCAGCTCCAGGCCGGCGCCGGCATTGGGGTCTGCCGCTTCCAGCCGCGATATCTGGAACAGCGCGGCCAGGCCGGCGAGCAGGCCCATCAGGGCAAACACCAGCACTTTGTACGGGCGCGGGTCGATGCCAGCCAGGCGCACAGCCTCTTCGTTGGTGCCGATACCGATCAGGTAGCGGCCGAACACGGTGCGGGTCAGCACCAGATGGGCCAGCACGATCACCAGCAAGGCGATGATGAACGCAGGGGAAATACCGAACGCGACCGGGTCGGAGAACCAGGCATAGGCATCGCCGATATAGGCAGTGCGCGAGTCGGTGAACTGGTAGGCCAGGCCACGGGCCATTTCCAGCACGCCGAGCGAAACGATGAATGACGGAATGCGCCAGGCCACGGTGACGGCGCCGGTAATGCTGCCCGCCAGCGCGGCCACGGCCATGCCCAGCAGCGCCGAAGGCAGCACGCCCCAGCCCCAGCCCAGAATCGCCACGCTTACCGCCGAGGCCGCCAGCGCAAGCACCGAACCCACCGACAGGTCGATGCCGCCAATGATCAGCACAAAGGTCATGCCTACCGCCAGCACCATCAGGTCGGGGATCTGGTTGGCCAGGGTGCTGAAGGTGTTGTAGGACCAGAAATGGCTGCTGAGCAACGAGAACAGCACGATCATCGCCAACAAGGCGCCGGCCAGGCCCAGGTAGGTACCCAGGCCATGGTAGCTGCCACTGCGGCGCACGGGGGTAGCGCCCTGGCTGTCAAGCGGGGTGGTTTTCATGCGTCCATCCTGGGGGCTGCATCATGCAGCAGCGCGTCACGTTTCTGATAACCGGCGAAGGCGGCCGCCAGCAGCTGGTCCTGGCTCCAGTGGTCACGGTCGAAGGTGTCGATCAGGCGGCCGGCGGACAGCACGGCGATGCGGTCGCAGATCAGCATCAGCTCGCGCAAGTCGCTGGACACCACTACCAGCGCCTTACCCTGGCGCGCCAATTCAGCCAGCAGGCCATAGATGTCGAACTTGGCTCCGACGTCTATGCCACGGGTGGGCTCGTCGAACAGCAATACCTGGCAGTCGCGCTCCAGCCAGCGGCCGATTACCACCTTCTGCTGGTTGCCGCCAGACAATTCGCCCACCACCTGGTGGGGGCCGGCACTGCGGATGCGCATGGCCTGGATCTGGCGCTCGGCCAGGGCCCGCTCGGCCTCGCCATCGAGTACACCGGCGCGCGACACCGCGCCGAGGTTACCCAAGGCAATATTGGCGCTGATCGACTGGGTCAACAGCAGGCCTTCGCCTTTGCGGTCTTCGGTAATCAAGGCAATACCGGCCCGCACCGCCGCCCTGGGCGAATCGATCTTTACGGCCTGCAGTGGCTGGCCCAGCGCGATGCTGCCGCTGTCGGTACGGTCAGCGCCGTAGATCAGCCGCAGCAGCTCGGTACGGCCGGCGCCGATCAGGCCGGAGATGCCGAAGATCTCCCCTGCCCTGACCTCGAATGACACTTCGCGCACCTTGTCAGCGCGGCTGAGCTTGTCGACCTTCAGCAGCGGCGCGCCGATCTGCCGGCGGCCCAGGTCGATATGCTCGCCCAGTTCGCGGCCGACCATCAGGTTGACCAGCTCGGCGCTGCTGTAGCGCTGGATCGGCTCGTCGCACACCAGCTTGCCGTCGCGCAGCACGACGATGCGCTGGGCCACGCGCTGCAGCTCTTCGAGCCGGTGCGAAATATAGACGATGGCCACCCCGCGCTGGCGCAGCCGTTCGATCTGGGTGAACAGCAGCTCCACCTCGCGCGCGGTGAGCATGGCGGTGGGCTCGTCGAAAATCAGCACATGGCAGTCGCCGATCAGGTTGCGGGCGATTTCGACCATCTGCTGATGGCCGATGCCCAGCTCGCCGACCGGGGTGTCCGGGTCGATGGCGTCGAGGCCGACCTGGGCCATGGCAGCGGTGGCCAGTTGGCGCAGGCGCTTGTGACTGATCCAGCCAAAACGGCTGGGCAGGTTGTCGAGAAACAGGTTCTCGGCCACGGTCAGGGTCGGCAGCAGGTTCAGCTCCTGCATGACCATGCGTATACCCATGCGCTCGGCCTCGCTGCGGCTGCCGGGCGCATAGGCCTGGCCGCGGTAGCGCATGTGGCCGGTGGTGGGGGTTTCCAGACCACTGATCAGCTTGGACAGGGTGCTCTTGCCGGCGCCGTTTTCGCCGGTCAGGGCCAGCACTTCGCCGGCACGCAGGTTCAGGCTGACCTCGCCCAGCACGGGCTGGGCGTAGGTCTTGCCCAGGCCGCTGGCGGCGAGCACCACTTCATTGGCCGATGCCGGCATGGCCGTTTCTCCTGGCAGCGTCAGGGCTTCTTGGTGATGAGTTCGACCGGGGTCTGGATGACATTGTCGGCATCCACATCGGGCTTCTCGCCCTTGACCATTTTCAGCGCGGCCTGAATACCGTAAACGGCCTGCTGACTGGCAGCCTGGTCGAGGGTGGCGAGCACGCGGCCATCGGCAAGCATCGGCTTGATGGCGTTGATGTTGTCGTAGCCCACCACTTGCACCTGCCCGGTCTTGCCGGCGGCGCGCACGGCCGATACGGCGCCCAGGGCCATGCTGTCGTTGCCGGCCAGCAGGGCTTTCAGGTCGGGGTACTCGTTGAGCATGGACGCGGCAACCGCGTTGCCTTTGTCGATTTCCCAGTTGCCGCTCTGCACCGAAACGATCTGCATCTGCGCGGCATCCATGGCGTCCTTGAAGCCGGCGGTGCGCTGCTGGGCGTTGGTGGTGGTCGGCACGCCTTCAATGATGCCCACCTGGTCGCCGGCCTTGAGCTTCTGGCTGGCCAGGTAATCGCCGACCATGCGTGCGCCCTTGCGGTTGTCGGGGCCCACAAAGGGCACGCTGATGCCTTTGCTCTTGAGCAGCTCAGGGTCCAGGCGGTTGTCGATGTTGATCACCACCACGCCCTTGTCCATCGCCTTCTTGACCGCCGATACCAGCGCCTTCGAATCAGCAGGGGCAATAACCAGGGCCTTGGCGCCGGCATTGACCATCTGCTCGACGATGCGGATCTGTTCGCCGGTGTCGGTTTCGTTCTTGATGCCGTTGGCGACTAGCTCGAATTGGTCGGGGTGGGCTTTCTGGTAGTCCTTGGCGCCGTGTTCCATGGTGCGGAAGAATTCGTTTGCCAGCGACTTCATGACCAGGGCGACCTTGGGCGGGTCTTCGGCGTGGGCGGCGGAAAACGGCAGGGTGAGGGACAGCGAGGAAACGACAGCGAGGGCCAGCAGACGACCGGGGAACGGCAGTTTCATGGACGATGACTCCGAATCTTGTTTTTTTATCGGATCGCAAACGTTTGCGTTGACTAACTATGGTAACAGGACCGGGGTTTGTCAATGCCGCTTGGCTATCGTTGGCCAAAACACTGCTGGCCCGATTATCCAGATTTTTTCCGAAAAACCGAACACCTTTTCCTATGCTTGTTCGGAATCTCGAATGGAATGCTTGCCTTTGCAGGCGCGGCCTTGTGTCGCGATGGGCTGCGCAGCAGCCCCAGGATGGATGATTCAGCGAAGAAAGTCGGGGCTGCTACGCAGCCCATCGCGGCACAAGGCCGCTCCTGCAGACAGCACGCTCCGGTGTGGTATGAAAAGTGCCTGAAACACGGGGCGACACAACAAACGTCTCATTAGGAAGAGAGAACAATAACGATGAATGCCGCACTGAAAACCTTCGCCCCCAGCGCACTCGCCCTGCTGCTGATCCTGCCCGCCACCGCCTCGGCCAAAGAAGCCGAAACCCAGCAGAAGCTGGCCAACGTGGTCATCCTCGCCACTGGCGGCACCATTGCCGGTGCTGGCGCCAGCGCCGCCAACAGCGCCACCTACCAGGCCGCCAAGCTGGGCGTCGACAAGCTGATCGCCGGCGTGCCGGAACTGGCCGATATCGCCAACGTCCGCGGCGAGCAGGTGATGCAGATCGCCTCCGAAAGCATAACCAACGAAGACTTGCTGAAACTGGGCAAGCGCGTTGCCGAACTGGCCGATAGCAACGACGTCGACGGTATCGTCATCACCCACGGCACCGACACCCTGGAAGAGACCGCGTTCTTCCTCAACCTGGTGGAAAAGACCGACAAGCCGATCGTGGTCGTCGGTTCGATGCGCCCGGGCACCGCCATGTCCGCAGACGGCATGCTCAACCTGTACAACGCCGTGGCCGTGGCCGGCGACAAGCAGTCGCGTGGCAAGGGCGTGCTGGTGACCATGAACGACGAGATCCAGTCGGGTCGTGATGTCAGCAAATCGGTCAACATCAAGACCGAAGCCTTCAAGAGCGCCTGGGGCCCGATGGGCATGGTAGTGGAAGGCAAGTCCTACTGGTTCCGCCTGCCGGCCAAGCGCCACACGGTCAACTCCGAGTTCGACATCAAGCAGATCAGCAGCCTGCCGCAGGTGGACATCGCCTATGGCTATGGCAACGTCACCGACACCGCCTACAAGGCGCTGGCACAGGGCGGTGCCAAGGCGCTGATCCATGCTGGTACCGGCAACGGTTCGGTGTCGTCGCGGGTGGTGCCGGCGCTGCAGGAGCTGCGCAAGAATGGCGTGCAGATCATCCGTTCGTCCCACGTCAACCAGGGTGGCTTCGTGCTGCGCAACGCCGAGCAGCCCGATGACAAGAACGACTGGGTCGTGGCCCATGACCTGAACCCGCAGAAGGCGCGGATTCTGGCGATGGTGGCGATGACCAAGACCCAGGACAGCAAAGAGCTGCAGCGGATCTTCTGGGAGTATTGATCGCTTAACCCGAGGAAGCCGGGGCACCCTCGTGCCCCGCTTCCCTGGGTCTCACCCCTGCAGGTTCATGACCATTTCATGCCAGGCCATGCCGCCGTGGTCAGAGGGCGAAGGCTGTACGTACTGATAGCCCATCTTGCGGTACAACTCGACGTGCTGTTCCTTGCACATCAGGTGAATGGTCTGCTTGCCCTGCGCCTTCATGCGCTGGATGAATTCATTCATCAGCAACCTGGCGTAGCCTTTGCCCTGTTCTGCCGGGTCGACCACTACCGACATGATCACCACGTTGGGTGCCTGCGGGTCGTGGCCGACCAGTTCCTTGAACGCTTCGTCGGACATCACTACCTGGTGGGCGCAGCCGCTGTTGATGAAGCCGACGATGCCTTGCGAGTCTTCGAGCAGCAGGAAGCCTTGCGGGTACTGGCTGATACGGGTGCGGATCTTTTCCAGGGTGGCGGCTTCGTCACCCTCGTAGGCGCCAATCTCGATGGCGTAGCAGCGCTCGGCGTCTGCCACGACAGGCTGGCGGAATTGCGTGTTGCTCATGGGACAGGCTCCAGAATCAGTTTGATTGTATTATCGCAGTGCATGGCACCGGCTGCGCCGGTGAGCGCTGGCAAGCCAGGCTCCCACCGATACTGCAGATGGCTTGACACCCATGCAGTCGAAGCAGGAGCGGCCTGGGGAATCAAGGTTCGATACGCTTCAGGTCATTCAACAACCCCATCAACTGCTGCAGCTTCTGTTCGTCAAACTGCGCTTGGATCGGCCCGGTGGGGAGTATTCCGGGCCAGCCCCAAAACCTGTCAGCAACACCGTTACCGGAACCGATACTCCAACCCCGCCCCCGCATACCAGGAGCGCCCAGGCGCTGCCTCGTAGTACCGCCCATTGCCGTCGCCGACAATCACCGACCCCACGTACTGCCGGTCAAACAGGTTGTCCAGCCGCACCAGCTGGTGGAACGTCCACGCCCCGACATGCTGCTCGAACCGCGTGCGCCAGTTGAACACGGCATACGCCGGCGCCGCCTTGGCGCTGTTGCTGTCATCCACGTAGACCTTGCTGCGGTACTGGCCTTCAACACCCATGCTGATGGACGCGACGGGCTTCCACAGCAGCTCGCCATACAGGTTGTCGAGCGGCACACCGGGCAACCGGTTACCGCTTTCGATGGTCTGACTGACATCCTCGGCGTAGCGCGCATCGGTGCGGGTGTAGACCAGGGTGGTCTGCCACTGCTCGCTCAGGTCACTCTGCAGGCTCGCCTCAAAACCGCGCCGCACAGTACGCCCGGCATTGCGATAGCTGGTGCGGCCGTCTTTTGAACTGTCGACGACGATTTCGTCATCGGTCCGAATCTCATACACCGCCGCATTCAGCCGCGTGCGTTCGCCAAGCCGGTACTTCACGCCCATTTCATACTGCATGCTGGTGGCAGGTTCGAGGCCGAAGTTGAAGCTTTCGGCGGTACCCGGGGCATAGGCCATCTCGGCCTGCGTGGGGGTTTCGAAGCCTTTGCCAACACTCACGTAGCCACGCAGGTCAGGCGTGAACGCGTACATCACCGACAGCGAAGGCGTGGCCTGCTGGTACTTTTTCGAGCCGCTGGAATCACCGTTGGCCAGGTAATGGTCATCTACCCGAATTTCCATCGTGCTGTAGCGCAGCCCCAGCTCGCTGGTCCAGTTGCCGATTTCCCAGTGGGCCTGAAGGTACGGGTCCAGGCTGGTGGCGGTGTCCTGCTCGTCACGGCGCAGTTCGCCCTTCACGCCTAGCTGATCGCCGCTGAAGTTCTGGTAGCCGCGGCGGTCGTCCTTGCTCTGGTCGTAATCGGCGCCGACGGTAAAGGTGAGGTTGCCCGGCACAGCGGCAACCGGCTGGATCCAGCGCAGGGTGCCACCGTGAAACTGCCGATCAAAATCCACCACCCCGCCACCGCGCTGGCTGTTGGAGGCAACTGTCCTGGGAATGGACAGGTACTGCACCACACTGCGCTGCCCCGCATACAAGTTGAACTGCAGCGTGGCATCGCCGAAATAGCGCTCGTAGTTCATGCCAAGCTGCTGATGATCGATGCTCTTGCGGGTGTTGTAGGTATCCGCCACTGGTGCGCTTGAACGCGGGTCGTGTTTGTAGGCGTCCCAGGTCTGCCCCAGCGGGTCCTGCGTGTTGTTCTGCTCCAGGCTGCTGTAGATCAGCGCCAGGCGCGAGTCATCGTCGGGCTTGAAATTGACCTTGGCGAAGGTCTGATCGCGACGCGCGGCACTGTGGTCGCGGTAGCCATCGGTGTCCATGCGCGATGCATCCAGGACGAAACCGGCGGTGTCGGTACCGCCTTCGGCAGACAGGTGGTTCTTGTTGAAGCCATCGCTGCCGAAGGTGGTTTCGGCGCCGACCCGGGCCGGCCCCTGGCCGTCACGGGTGAACATCTGGATCACCCCACCGGCATTGCTGCCGTACAGCGTCGCGGCAGGGCCGCGCAGCACCTCGATGCGCTCGGCCACGTCCAGGTTGAGCGTGGCCGCCTGCCCCTGGCCATCGGGGGTGCTGGCGGGTATACCGTCGCTCAGCAGCTTGATGCCGCGTACACCGAACGCTGAACGGGCACCGTAGCCGCGCGAGGAAATCTGCAGGTCCTGGGCGTAGTTCTGGCGGTTCTGCACCACCAGCCCCGGCACCTTGGTCAGAACTTCCGACAGGTTGACGCCAAGCTGGCCGTCGGTGCCGTTGGACAGGTCAACGGTATCGACCGAAAACGGCAAGTCGAAGCTGCTGGTGGGCGCATAGGCACCGGTGACCACCATGGGGTCCATGACCACCACATCGGGGGCCCGGGGGGCGGCATGGCCAGCGGCATTCATGCCCCCAGCCAGAAACAGGGCAAGGCCCGTGCGTGCGGGTAAACGAGAAGGGATTTGATACATGCAAAACTTCCTGAAACCCAGGCCGACCCTTTGCAGGTCACGCCCGGGGCAACGCCACCGTGCGGCTGGCACGGTATACGAAAGCAGATAAATGAATTCAAAGGGTGTTGGTAACGCAGGCCTAGATCCTGTTGATGTAACAGTGGCCTTGGGTGCTGACCACCGACAGCCGCTTCTCGATTGCCCTGCCCTGGTAATCCAGCGCAATGCGCACGATCTGCAGCAGCGGCGCGCCTGGCTCCAGACCCAACAACTGGGCCTGATCGGCATCGGCACAGATAGCGAAAATACGCTCATCGGCATGCGCCACCGTTGCCCCGAAGCGCTGCTGATATAGCCGGTAGAGGGTGTTGGGCAGCACTTCCGGCTGGCGCTCCAGGCCGAAGAAACGCTCGGCACACAGGATGATGTCTTCGTAGATGGCTGGCTTGCCGTCCAGTTCGCGGATGCGCGAAATATGGATGACCTTGGCCCCCGGCTGCAGGCCCAGCGCTTGTGCTTCCTGCACGCTGGCCTTGCGTACCTTGCGCCCCAGCACGATCGACACCGGCAGGCAGCGTTCGCCGTCCGGGCGGCAGATATTGAAGAAACGGAACAAGGCATGGTCACCATCATGGGTGGCAACCGACGTTCCCTTGCCCTGCTGGCGTACCACCACATTCTCGGCCACCAGCTCATTGAGCGCCTTGCGCAGCGTGCCGACGCTGACCTGATAAGTGGTCGCCAATGCAGCCTCGCTGGGAATGAACGTGCCAGGTGACCACTCCCCTGACTGGATGCGCTCCATCAGCAAGTCTTTGATCTGCATGTACAGCGGCTGAAAGGTCGGGGCCTTGGGCGGATTTTGCAGGGCGTCGTTCATGGGCATCTGGCGTCGGCAGTTCGTAGAGCTGGAGTATAACCCGAACGAGGGAAAAAGCATCTCGCCTTGACTATCCTACAACCTATGTCCTATACATGACCTACGGCATATGAATGACCGTCACAGGAGAACAACAATGAGCATTGATTTTGTCGTCCACGATGCCGACGACGCTGTCGGCGTCGTCGTAGTCGAAGGCGTGCAGGCGGGCCAGAAGTTGACAGGTTGGGTCATGGACCAGGACCAGACCCTGGAATTCGTGGTGCGTGACGCCATCCCGATCGGCCACAAACTGGCCATTCGTGACCTGCAGGAAGGCGATACCGTGATCAAGTACGGGGTCGATATCGGCCGGGTCGTCAAGCCCATCCGTGAAGGCGAGCACCTCCACGTCCACAACGTCAAAACCAAGAGGTGGTAAGCATGGAACTCAACGGGCGCACTTTCCTGGGCTACCGCCGCGACAATGGCCGTGTGGGCATTCGCAACCACGTGATCATCCTGCCGGTGGACGACATCTCCAATGCCGCTGCCGAAGCGGTGGCCAACAACATCAAGGGCACCCTCGGGCTGCCGCACCCTTATGGTCGGCTGCAGTTCGGCGAGGACCTGGAGTTGCACTTCCGCACCCTGATCGGCACCGGCTGCAACCCCAACGTCGCGGCAGTGGTAGTGATCGGCATCGAGCCAGGCTGGACCCGACGCGTCGTCGAGGGTATCCGAGCCACCGGCAAACCGGTGGAAGGCTTCTGGATCGAGCAGAACGGCGACCACAACACCATCTGCGCCGCCTCGCGCAAGGCCCGCGAGTTCGTGCAGTACGCCACCGAGCTGCGCCGCGAGGCATGCGACATCAGCGAGTTGTGGGTGTCGACCAAGTGTGGCGAGTCCGACACCACTTCCGGCTGTGGCGCCAACCCCACCGTCGGCAACGCTTTCGACAAGCTGTACGCCCAGGGCTGCACCCTGGTGTTTGGCGAAACATCAGAGTTGACTGGCGGCGAACACCTGGTCGCCGAGCGTTGCAGCACCCCGGCGGTGCGGGAGAAATTCCAGTTCATGTTCGACCGCTACAGCGCCATGATCGACCGCTGGAAAACCAGCGACCTGTCCGAGTCGCAACCGACCAAGGGCAACATCGAGGGGGGCCTGACCACCATCGAGGAAAAAGCCTTGGGCAATATCCAGAAGATCGGCCGTAAATGCCGGGTGGACGGTGTGCTGGACAAGGCCGAGGAACCCACCGGGCCGGGCTTGTGGTTCATGGACTCGTCGTCTGCCGCCGCCGAGATGGTGACCTTGTGCGCAGCGTCCGGGTATGTGGCGCATTTCTTCCCAACCGGGCAGGGCAACGTCATCGGCAACCCTATCTTGCCGGTGATCAAGATCTGCGCCAACCCGCGCACCTTCCGTACCATGGGTGAGCATATCGATGTCGATGTATCCGGCCTGCTGCGGCGCGAGATAAACATGGACGATGCGGGCGACCGCCTGCTCGACATGCTGATGCGCACTGCCAACGGGCGCTTCACCGCCGCCGAAGCGCTGGGGCACCGCGAGTTCGTGCTGACCCGGTTGTTCGAAAGCGCCTGACCGGCCACGCCGTTGCCTGCCACGGGCAACGGCGTTGGTTTTTTGCCTGCGTTCAAGAAGTACGTCTCACAACAACCATAAATGGAGACCTTCATGAAACCGCTCCGCCCTGCCCCCACTCCTCCTCCCCCTCCGCTGTTTCTCCCCCAGCCCGCGCAACCACCACGACCGTACTGACCTGCACCGGGCCCTACAAAAATAAAGACCCTGTTCCCTGCCCTGATCAGCGCGATTGGCGTGGGGTATACGCTCATGGAGAAACAACCGTGAAAATTCTCAAGAACCTGTATGTCCAGGTAGTCATCGGCCTGATCGCCGGTATTCTCCTCGGCTACTGCTGGCCCTCGCTCGGGGTCGAGATGAAGCCCCTGGGTGATACCTTCATCCGCCTGATCAAGATGCTCATCACCCTGGTGATCTTCTGCACCGTGGCCATCGGCATCGCGCGCATGGAAAGCCTGAAGGAGCTGGGCAAGGTCGGTTTCAAGACCTTCATGTACTTCGAAGTGGTGACCACCCTGGCGCTGCTGCTGGGCATGATCATCGCCAACCTGGTGCAGCCCGGTGCCGGCATGAACATCGACCCGGCCAGCCTCGACAGTGGCGCCATGTCGCAGTACCTGGACCAGGTACACGCGCAGGAGTCTTCCAGCCTGCTCACCCAGTTGATCCCCAACTCGGTGGTCGGCGCCTTCGCCAGCGGCAACCTGCTGCAGGTATTGTTGTTCTCGGTGCTGTTCGGCGTGGCGTTGTCCGGCATGTCCAGGCGCAGCCGGCTGGCCGCGCGGGTGATCGAACAGTTTGGCGAAACCCTGCTGCGCATCGTCGGCATGATCATGTGGCTGGCTCCGATCGGCGCGTTCGGCGCCATGGCCTTCACCATCGGCAAGTACGGCATCGGTGCACTGCAGCAGATGGGCCTGCTGATTGTCTGCCTGTATGTCACCAGCCTGCTGTTCATCGGGATTGTCCTGGGCTCGATCAGTTTTGCCTGCGGGGTCAATATCTGGTCGCTGCTCAAGTACTTTCGCGAGGAGTTGCTGATCGTGCTGGGCACCTCTACCACCGAGTCGGTGTTGCCCCGGCTGATGCAGAAACTGGAACGGCTGGGTTGCGACAAGTCGGTGGTCGGCCTGGTGCTGCCAACGGGCTACTCGTTCAACCTCGACGGCGCCGCCATCTACCTGACCATGGCCTCGCTGTTCCTGGCCCAGGCGTTGAACATCGATTTGTCGTGGGGCCAGCAACTGAGCCTGCTGGTGATCTTGCTGATCACCTCCAAAGGCGGTGCCGGGGTGGCCGGTGCGGCCCTGATAGTGCTGACAGCGACGCTGGCCAGCCACGACATCATTCCGGTAGCGGCGATTACGCTGATTCTGGGCATTGACCGCATTCTCAATGAAGTACGGGCCCTGACCAACATGATGGGCAATGTGGTCGGCACCCTGGCGATTGCCCGCTGGGAAGGCAAGCTCGACCTCGCCCAGGCCCGCGCTGAACTGGCCGCCCCTGGCCGCTTGCCGACGCTTGATCAAGCCCCCCTGAACCTTTCGCAGAAAAAATCATGACCCCCTGCAAGGAGCCAATTCATGACTGTGCAAATCAGCGTTCGACGTGCCCGTGATCTGGCGGTGCAGGCCCTGCTCGGCGCCGGCATGCCGCAAAGCAGCGCGCAGAGCTGCGCCTATGCCCTGGTGCAGGCCGAATGCGAAGGCCTGCCATCGCATGGCCTGTCGCGCTTGCCGTTCTACCTTGAACAGATGGCCACTGGCAAAGTCGACGCCAAGGCCGTGCCAGATATGTCGGTCGAAGGCGCGGTGGTGCGGGTTGACGCTGGCTTCGGCCTGGCCTTCGCGGCCATCGATGCCGGGCTCGGCCCGGCGATGGCCACGGCACGGCGGCTGGGTATCGCGGCATTGGCCATCAGCCGCTCGCACCATTTCGGTGTGGCCGGGCAACCGGTAGAACGGGCCGCGCGCGAAGGCTTGCTGGCCCTCGCCCTGAGCAATGCGCCAGCGGCAATGGCGCCTTGGGGCGGGCGCACACCGTTGTTCGGCACCAACCCCATCGCCTTCGCCTCGCCCCGTCTGGACGACGCACCTGTTGTCATCGACCTGTCGCTGTCGAAAGTTGCCCGCGGCAAAGTGATGCTGGCAAGGCAGGCCGGCACATCGATCCCGGCCGGTTGGGCCATCGACCAGGCCGGGAACGACACTACCGACCCGGCGGCTGCGCTGGCCGGCAGCATGCTGCCCATGGGCGATGCCAAGGGTGCTGCGCTGGCCTTGATGGTCGAGTTGCTGACGGCTGGCCTGACAGGCAGCCATTTCGGTTTTCAGGCCAGCTCGTTTTTCGATGCCCAAGGCGACGCGCCGGGGGTGGCTCACCTGTTGTTGCTGATCGACCCGCAACGGTTCGGGGTGGGCTACCTGAGCCATGTCGAAGCGTTGTTCGCGGCCATGCTGGAGCAGCCTGGCGTGCGTTTGCCAGGGCAGCGGAGGATGCGCGAGCGGCAGGCCAACAGTGACTTCATCGAAGTGCCGCAGGCGTTGCTGGATACGTTGCAAATGTGCGCCTGAGCTCACCCGCCTGGGGTGCATTGCGCCCCATTCACGCGACAAGCCCGCGCCTGCAACGACCGCACAGGGACGGGCTCATGCTGCCTGTCAGACGTCCGGCAACAACACCAGCTTGCTCGACGCCGTGCGCTGCGCATGCAGGTCGCCGAAGGCCTGCGCGCCCTCGCTCATGCGCCGCGTCTCGACCCAGCCCAGATCACCGAAGGCCCCGTCTTCCAGCGCCTGTACCGTGGCATGCATGTCGGCCATGCTGTAGGTGTAGGTACCCAGCAGCGACACCTCGGCCAGCGTCAGCTTGCGCATGTCGATTTCGCTGGTCCAGTCCTGCAAGCCAATGTGCATGATCACACCGCCCGGCTTTATCGCCTGCAGCGCGGCGTGACGGGTGGCTTTGGCCCCCACCGCATCGATCACGTAGTCGAACGCGTCGACCGGGGTATCCGCTTGCAGCGGGTTGAACACCTCGCAGCCTGCACGCTCGTGGGCAGACTCGCGGCGCAGTGGGTTTACCTCGGCCATGCTCACCCGTCGGCAGCCATAGCTGCGCAACAGCAGGGCAGCCAGCAGCCCCACCGCACCGCCACCGATGACCAGGGTACGCAGCTCGGGCAGTGGCCGCGCCAGCACACGCAATGACAGGTTGATGGCATGCAGGGCAGTGGCCGCAGGCTCGGTGATTGCCGCCTGCACCATCGACAGGCTGTCGGGAATGGGGATCACCGACGCCGCCGGGATCGCCAGGAATTCGGCGAAGGCACCCGGCCGGCTCATGCCGATCATGCTGCGGTTGGCGCACAGGTTGTCGCGCCCGGCACGGCAATATTCGCAGTTGCCGCAGGTAATCAGCGGGTTCGCGGTAACCCGCTGGCCCTCCTGCAGCCGCGGGCTGGCACTTGCCACTACCACGCCTGCCAGTTCGTGGCCCAGCACCAGCCCCGGCTGGCGCCGCGGGTCGTGGCCGTGGAAGGCGTGCAGGTCCGAACCGCAGATACCGGCAGCGGCCACTTTGATGATTACCTCCCCGGCCTGCAGCGTCGGGTAGGGCCGCTCCTGCAACTGCATTTGCATCGGTTGGGTGTAGACAAGCGCTTTCATGGCTGCTCCTTGTTGTTGGGGTCCTGCATCGCTTCAGCGTGCCGGGGCAGGCTGGTAACCCGGCTCGGTCATGCCCTGCGACTGGTGCCGGCCAATCCAGCGGGCGCACCAGGCACTGAGCAAGCCGATGCCAAGCACGTAACTGCACAGCAACCAGGGATCGCCGGCGTTCATGCCCGTCAGCAATGCAGCGATGATGGGTGTCATGCCCCCCGCGAAAACCCCGGCCACCTGGTACACGAACGAAATGCCGGTGTAACGCACCGAGGCGTCAAAGCACTCCGAAAACAACGACGACATGGTGCCGAACACGGCCGCATGGAAGATCCCGAAGGGGATGATGATCGCCAGCCACACCAGCGCCAGTTGCCCGGAAAAGCTGTGCATCACCCAGAACGCCGGGAACACCGACAAGGCCGACAGCAAGGCCCCGGCACCATACACCCGCGCCTTGCCAACACGGTCCGCCACATGGCCCCACAGTGGAATGAAACAACTCATCAGCAAGGCGCTCAGCATGATCCCCACCAAGGCACTGGTGCGCGGCAGGTTCAGCGATTGCGTCAGGTAGTTCAGCGAATAGACCCCGAACACATTGAAGAACACCCCATCGATCATTCGCGCGCCCATGCAGGCGAAAATCATCCGCGGGTAACGCCGCAACATGATCAGGATCGGCAGCGCCTGCCGGGCCGGGGCATCAGCCTGCGGGCGGGTTTGCTTGAAGTCCTGGGTTTCACTGACGTGGGTGCGAATGTAGCTGCCCAGTAGCACGAACACGCCACTGAGCAGGAATGCGCAACGCCAGCCCCAGCTCATGAACTGCTCATCGCTGAGCAACCAGGACAGCAGGCCGATCACCCCCGATGCAATGACCAGGCCCAGCGACATGCCGATCTGCGGCAGGCTGGCGTAGAACCCGCGGCGCGCCGGCGGCGCCGACTCGTAGGTCATCAGCACCGAACCACCCCACTCCCCGCCCAGGCCGATGCCCTGCAGGATGCGGCACACCAGCAGCAGGATGGGCGCCAGCACGCCGACCTGATCGTAGGTCGGGATCAGGCCGATAACGACCGTGGCACCGCCCATCAACGCCAGGGTGATGATGAGCATTTTCTTGCGGCCCAAGGTGTCACCAAAATGGCCGAAGACAATGCCGCCGACCGGCCGCGCGATAAACCCCACGGCGAACACGCCATAGGACAACAGTACCGAGATCAATGGGTCGTCGGCGGGAAAGTACAGCTTGTTCAGTACCAGGCCGGCAACGACCCCATACAGGAAGAAGTCATACCATTCGATCACCGAGCCAAGCACGCTCGAGATCGTGGCACGACGCAGGTTGGATGAGGCAGGCGCAGTGGAAGTCATTGTTGTTATCTCCACGGTCGAACCGGTTGTGGCCGCCTGCTGGGCGGCCTGGTTAATTGGCGGTGTAGCCACCATCGACCATCAACGTCTGGCCGGTGACGTAGCTGCTGGCATTGCTGGCAAAGAACAGCGTGGCACCCACCAGGTCCTCGAGGTTGCCGTTGCGCCCGATGCATGTGCGTTCGGCATGGCGCTGGGCCAATGCCTGGTCGGCGAACACCTGAGCCGTCAAGGCGGTAGGAAAGAACCCCGGGCCGATGGCATTGCAGGTGATGCCGTGACGCGACCAACGTTGGGCGATCGCGCGGGTAAGCTGGACGATGCCGCCTTTACCGGCGCCGTATGGCGCACTGTCGGCGAAGGCGCGGCTGGACTGCAGCGACGCAATGTTGATGATGCGCCCCCAACCGCTGTCGGCCATGCCTGGGGCCAGAGCCTGTGCCAGGAAGAACGGCGCTTTCAAGTGCAGGGCCAACTGCTCATCCCAGGTCTGCGGGCTTACCTGCTCGAAGGGTTCACGGCGATTGACGCCAGCGGCATTGACCAGGATGTCCACCGTGCCGAGTGACCGCGCCGCCGCTTGCAGGTCATCCACGCAGGTCAGGTCGCAGCATCGGTAACTGGCTTCGATATCGGCCTGTTGCAAGTGCGCAACCTGCTGCTGCAAGGCTGCTTCGCTACGCGCCATCAACACCACACGGGCGCCCGCAGACCCCAGTGCCTGGGCCATCAGCGCGCCGATGCCGCTACCGCCCCCGGTCACCAGCGCGGTGCGGCCTTGCAGGTCAAACAGTACTGCCGGGTTCATGCATCACTCCTGTCGCCCGGGCCAGCGCCCGAGCGGGTATGGGTAGATGAGCAGGGACGATTGCTTCAGCGGGTAACCGGCTCACCGCAATCGAAGCCTTCGCCGGGGAAGTACTTGGCCAGGCGGTCATCGGCCGTGCGCGCATGGGCCTCCATGCCCTCCAGGCGCGAGATGCGCGCCGTCACCTGGCCGATCTGGCGCACAGCACTGCGGGGCATGCGTTGCCAGGTCAAGGTCTTGAGGAACTTGTGCACCGACAATCCTCCCGAGTAGCGGGCTGCACCTTTGGTCGGCAGCACATGGTTGGGCCCGCTGCATTTGTCACCGAAGGCCACCGTGGTTTCTTCACCGAGGAACAGCGAGCCATAGCAGGTCAGGTTGTCCAGCCACCAGCCAAGGTCGTGCGCGTGCACTTCCAGGTGTTCGCTGGCATAACGGTCGGACACCTCTACCACCTCGTCACGGCTGTCGCACAGAATCACTTCGCCATAGTCGCGCCAGGCGCAGAACGCCGCATCGCGGGCTACCGGCGGCAGGGCTTCGATCAGCTCCGGTATCTTGGCCATCACCGCCTGGGCGAGGCTGCGCGAAGTGGTGAACAACCAGGCCGGCGACTCGTGACCATGCTCGGCCTGGCCCACCAGGTCACTGGCCACGATAGCCGCATCGGCGCTGTCATCGGCGATGACCGCCACCTCCGAAGGCCCGGCGAACACATCGATGCCCACCTTGCCGAACAGGGCGCGCTTGGCCTCGGCGACAAATTTGTTGCCGGGCCCCACCACGACATCGGCGGGCTTGCCGCTGAACAGGCCGTAAGCCATGGTGGCAATGGCCTGCACCCCACCCAGGGTCATGATCAGGTCGGCACCGGCCGACTTGAAGGCATACAGCACATAGGGGTGGATGCTTTCTCCCAGAAACGGGCTGGAACATGCCAGCACCGTCCTTACCCCGGCGGCCTTGGCCGTGGCCACCCCCATGTAGGCCGAAGCGATATGCGCGTAACGCCCTGCCGGTGCGTAGCAGCCCACCACATTCACCGGGATCACCCGCTGCCCGGCAATTACTCCGGATGGCAGGGTCACTTCAAGGTCTTCGATGGAGCGTCGCTGGGCGCAGGCAAATTCATACACTTGGCGCGCGGCGAAATCGATGTCGTCACGAACACGTTTGGGCACCTGCGCAGTTCGCCGGTCGATCTCGGCATCGCTGAGCACGATATCGCCCTGCCACTTGTCGAGCGTGCGGGCATAGTCGCGCACCGCGTCCTCGCCGCGCCGCTGGATGTCTTCGAGCATTTCGGTTACCACTCGCTGTGCTTCGGCTGTGTTGGCGTCGGCAGATTTGCTGGCCTGCTTGAGGTAAGTGATGGTCATGGTGTCTCCGGCAAATGTTCTTGCAAAGAAATGAAAGCGCTTTCATTCAACGTAGCCTCTGCTCCGCCAAGATCAAGAACATTGGGAAAAAAGTGCCGAATGGTTGTATTGTCAGGTACCGCTCACTTACCAGACCGCCATGAATTCACGCCCCCGCCTGCATGATGTAGCCGCCCTGGCCGGTGTCTCCCCCGCCACGGTTTCCCGCGCGCTGTCCAACCCGCAGCTGGTGCGTGCCGACACCCGGGAAAAAATCCAGCACGCAATCGAGCGCCTTGGCTACCTGCCCGACGGCTCGGCCCGGGCATTGGCCTCGGGGCGTGCACGGATCATCGGCGCTATCATGCCCACGCTCGACAACGCCATTTTCGCCCGTGCAGTGCAAGGCCTGCAGACCACCCTGGCCAACGAGGGTTACCAGTTGCTGCTGGCAACCCACGAATACAACCCCAACGCCGAGCTGGAGCTGGTGCGGGCCCTGCTTGGCCAGGCAATCGATGGCCTGGTGCTGGTGGGTGCGGACCATCCCCAGCCGGTGTGGGAGATGGTGCGTGCGCATGACGTACGCCTGCTGGTGACCTGGGCCAGCCACCCTACCCAGCCGTCGCTGGCCTTCGACAACTACCGTATCGGCCAGCTGGCTGCCGAGCACCTGTTACGCCTCGGCCATCGGCAGATGGGCGTGATCTCGGGTTTCTTTCGCCATAACGATCGGGCCCGCGCGCGCCTGGCCGGGTTCCGCGAAACCTTGGCCGTTGCCGGTTGCACCCTGCCGGACGGCAACATCGTCGAGCAGCCGTTCGGCTTCGAAGGCGGCCGTGCCGGGCTCAACCAGCTGCTGCGCCTGAACCAGCGTCCGACGGCGGTGTTCTGCGGCAATGATGTGCTCAGCGTGGGCTGCCTGTTCGAAGCCCAGGCTTTGGGGCTTGAGGTCCCGGCGGACCTGTCCATTGTCGGGTGCGACAACCTGCCCCTCACCGCACAGGTCACCCCGGGAGTGACGACCGTGTTACTGCCTACCTACGAGCTTGGCCAGCGTGCCGCCAGTACCTTGTTACAGTGGATCCGCAGCGGTCAGGCTCCGCAAAGCGAGTGCCTGCCGGTCGAGCTGATCGTGCGCGGCACCACCGCCGCGCCGCGCTGAACACTGAGGCTCGCCAGCGCCACACACACTTGCCTGCCAGGATCATGGTCGGGTCCATGGCAATCCGCTTTTTTGCTCGCTGCTGAATCAGAACCCGACGATGAGGAACCCTGTGGAATACGCGGGATACAGCCGCCCACGGTCCGGCCCAGGCTTGAGCAAGGTTTTCGCCTGACAGGCTGTTGCGAAATTACTTACAGTGAAATACTGTATGCGCATACAGCAAAACAAGGAAATGCCTGTGTCCAGGACCGCCTCTGCCACCCCAAGCAGCTATGAACAGCTGGGTGTACGCATCCAGAAGATCATCAACAGCCCCACCGCCCAGCGCAGCCGTGCGGCGCTGATCTATCGCCTGGAACAGGAAACCCCGGAAGACTGGGAAACCCTGCTCGAGGAGATTGCCGAAAACGACAATGTCACCCTCGCCCACCGCGATGATGGCGGCGTGCAGATCTTCTGGACCGTGCCAAAGGAAGACTGACCACGCATGAGAGTTTCGTTTTTCGCGGCAGCCTGCCTGTTATTGATCACCCCATTTGTGCAAGCCGACGCGCCGCGCACCTTCCAGGAGGCGAAGAAGGTCGCCTGGAAGTTGTACGCGCCACAATCGACCGAGTTCTATTGCGGCTGCAAGTACAAGGGCAACAAGGTCGACCTGGCGTCGTGCGGCTACACCCCGCGCAAGAATGCCCAGCGCGCAGCGCGCATCGAGTGGGAGCACATCGTGCCGGCCTGGCAGATCGGCCACCAGCGCCAGTGCTGGCAGAACGGTGGGCGCAAGCAGTGTTCGCAGCATGACGAGGCGTACAAGCGCGCCGAGGCCGACCTGCACAACCTGGTGCCCAGCATCGGCGAGGTCAACGGCGACCGCAGCAACTACAGTTTCGGCTGGTTGCCCGAACAGCGCGGGCAATATGGCAGCTGCCTGACCCAGGTCGACTTCAAGGCGAAGAAAGTCATGCCGCGCCCGTCTATCCGCGGCATGATCGCGCGCACCTATTTCTACATGAGCAAGCAATACAACCTGCGCCTGTCCAGACAGGACCGCCAGCTGTTCGAAGCCTGGAACAAGACCTACCCGCCGCAAGCCTGGGAGCAGCAACGCAACCAGCGAGTGGCCTGCCTGATGGGGCGTGGCAATGAGTTTGTCGGGCCGGTCAACCTCAATGCCTGCAGCTGAGCATCACGCCAATGCCTGCAGATAGGCACTGGCTTGGCGGTAACGGGTCAGCCGCGCCAGGTCGTCAAGGCCTGGGGAAGCGATGCGCGAAAGATCACTGTTGTCCGCCAGGTCGGCCAGTTTGACGCTGCGCGCCAACGGGTCATCGCCCAGGCGCACCACGAAGTCCTGGTAAGCTTCGCCCTCGCGGCGGCTAAGCGCCAGCAAGGCGGCAAGGATCTTCAGCGCAAAGCCCTCGCGGGCCAGGTCGGACAAGGTCAGCGGCGTGTCTTCGATCACGTCGTGAAGCACCGCGACAATCCGTTGTTCAGGTGTGGCAACCCGCATCATCACGCGTAGCGGGTGGAGGATATAAGCCGCCCCACCCTTGTCGTATTGCCCTTCATGCGCCCTGGCAGCCACGGCAATGGCCCGCTCCAGTGTAGACATGAGGCCCTCCCCGTTCAGCATCTCCCAACCCAAGCATAGCCAAACTTGTGTGAAAAATGTCGCAAGCACTGGCTGCGGTCAGGACCAGCGGCTGGCCAACATCCCTTCAGCCGTCGAACCGCCGCGAAAGGGCCGGGCCTGCAGGCCAATATCCCCCGGCCATTCACCGTCGCAGCCGCCGTCGCATTAGCGGGTGAACCTGCAGACTATCTACATTGATCGTGAAATCAGCGTGCCACGCCGTGCTGGATGACCACCGAGTCGGTGCCCAGTTTGGCCATTACCTCGTCCCTGCGCGCCTGC